>JBOGSL010000353.1:0-1893 GCA_050695395.1 Chloroflexota bacterium
ACGCGTCCCGATACATCGGGAACCTACCGACCCTGCACAGAACCGCTACAAATGTTCCCCGTCCCTGCTTGACCCGGGTTGACGGAAGCACGTGTCCCAGCAGTGTCGTATGATAGCGGCACGATGACGGATATCGAGTTGCGATGCGCCGCGTGCGGCTCGGAGCATCCCCAGGGCAAGCGCTTCTGCGCGGACTGCGGGGCGCGTCTCCCAGTGCTTTGCTCGGCCTGCCACGCACCGCAGCCCGCCGAGAATCACTTCTGCCAGGATTGCGGCGCCGCGCTCGAAGGATGGTGCCCGTCCTGCGGTCATGCGGTTTCGCGCGGAAAAGCGTTCTGCGGGACGTGCGGGGCCTCTCTCGGGTCCGGCGCCGTCCCGCACGGGGTGCCGGGGGCTGCGAGCGTCCGTGGAGAAGCGGAGCGAGAAGAGCGCCGCCTCGTAACTGCGCTGTTCTGCGACCTTACCGGCTTCACGCCGCTCACCGAGCGCCTCGACGCCGAGCAGATCCGCGAGATCCAGTCGGACTACTTCCAGCGCATGAGCGGTGAGATTGCGCGCTTTGGCGGACACGTCGAGAAGTACGCCGGCGATGCCGTCCTGGCCCTCTTTGGCGTACCTATTACGCACGGCGATGACGCCGAGCGGGCCCTCCTGTGTGCGCTTGCCATGCAAGAAGCGATCGGCTCCCTTGCGTCGGATGCCCGGCAACGATGGCAGGTCGATCTGGGTCTGCGCGTCGGGGTGAACACCGGTGAGGCAGTGAGCGGGTTGACGGATGTCGCCGGACGGAAGGACTATTCGGTTACGGGTGATGTGCTGAATACGGCTGCCCGGCTGCAGACCGCGGCCGAGCCGGGAACTGTTATGGCGGGAGAGGAGACGATGCGTCTGGCGCGCAAGACCGTGCGCTTTGGCGAGCGCCGCGAGCTGGCGCTCAAGGGAAAGGCGCGCCCGGTGCCCGCATATCAGGTGCTCGGCCGGCGCGAGCTACTCCACGAACGGTTCGATGACCAGTCGCAGACACCGTTGGTTGGCCGCGACCACGAGCTTGGTATCCTGCGGGAAGCATGGACGCGAGCCGAGTCCGGCGAGGGACAGCTGGTGACGGTGGTCGGCGATGCGGGTCTGGGCAAGAGCCGTTTGATAGCGGAGGTCACAACACTTCAGGAGCCGCTCAACCGCGCTGTCTATCGCGCCAGAGGCGTAAGCTACGGCCAGGATATCAGCCTCTCTCTTATCGCGGAGCTGGTGCGCTCCATTCTGCGAGTCAATGATCAAGAGGATCCCGCCCTCGTGCGCCAGCGCTTGGATGAGATGATCCAAACACTTCCAGCCGGCGAGCTCGAGGAAGGCGCAGCAACCGCCGCGGGTGTTCTCGGCGAGTTGCTCGGGTTGGGCGCCGCTGACGAGGCTCCCGCCGGCACCGAGGCGCAGGCGCGTCGGCGCGAGCTCGTCAAGACCCTCCGTCTCCTGCTTCTCGCGTCGAGCCGGCGGAATCCGACCATTATCTTGTTCGACGATCTCCAGTGGATCGATAGCGCCAGCGCCGAAGTTCTGACCGAAGTGCTCGGGGATATCGTTTCCCTTCGGATCTGCGTGCTGGCCGCCCACCGACCGGGTTGGTCTGCCCCATGGTCGGAATGGCCCTGGATCGAACGTCTTAACCTCCGGCCACTAAAGAGCGATGACGCGCGCGCGCTTGCGCAACGGATAGCCGGCGACGCGCGCATCTCCCCCGACCTCCATCGATATATCGACGACCGCGCGGGCGGTAATCCCTTCTTTATCGAGGAATTGCTGCTCATTCTGAGGGAGACGGGGAGCATCGTCGAACGCGACGGCCGCCTGGAGCTGGTCGGAGGCACGGCCGATCGTCTGCCATCGACGCTGACC
>JBOGSL010000354.1:0-1532 GCA_050695395.1 Chloroflexota bacterium
GATTCCCGCCGCCGCCTCGGCTGCCACGAAGTCGAAGTGAGCCGTCTCGCCGCGGATGACGGCCCCGAGACAAATGACGGCGTCGTAGTTTCCGGACAGGGCCTGCCGCTTGGCGATCTGCGGTAGCTCAAAGCTTCCAGGCACCCACGCCAGATCAATCGTTTCTCGCGGCACTCCGGACCGCTTCAGCGCATCCAGTGCCCCATGCACCAACCGATCCGTGACCAGCTCATTGAACCGGCTGGCAACGATCGCGATTCGCAAATCCGCGCCGTCGTGCGTTCCTCGAGACAGGGTCACGACGGGCAGTTAGGAAGAGAGCTCGCGAAACTCGAGTAGGTGTCCCATCTTGTCACGCTTGGTCTCCAGGTAGCGCTCGTTGTGCTCGTTGGGTACTACGCTCAACGGCACGGTCTCCACCAGCTCGAGGCCTCGTTGGCGGGCTTGGCTCTGGCCGAAGATACCCTCTACCTTCGACGGATTGTTCGAGAGGAAGCGGATCTTGCGGAGCCCCAGGTCCTGCAAGATCTCGGCGCCTACCCCGAAGTCACGCATATCGGGCGGAAATCCCAATTGCAGATTGGCTTCTACCGTGTCCAGGCCCTGCTCCTGCAGCTTATAAGCTCGAAGCTTGTTATGCAGACCGATGCCTCGGCCCTCGTGCTGCCGCATGTAGACGACCACTCCACCGTCGCGTTCGATCATCTGAAGCGCTCGTTGCAGTTGCTCGCCGCAGTCACATCGCTGCGAGCCAAACACGTCGCCGGTTAGGCACTCCGAATGCACCCGCACGAGGGTCGGAGACTCCGGGTCGATTTCTCCCTTGACGATCGCCATGTGCTGGTCGCCGCTCGTGGTGTCTTCGTAGCCGATGGCTTCGAATGTACCGAACTCGGTGGGAAGCTGTACGCCCTCTGTGACGCGCCGGATCAGCTTCTCGTATCGCCGCCGATGAGCGATGAGCTGCGCCACACTGATGATCTTCAGATCGTGTCTCCTGGCGAACTGCTCGAGGTCCGGCAATCGCGCCATGGTGCCGTCCGGGTTCATAATCTCGCAGATCACCCCAGCCGGTTCCAGGCCCGCCAGCCGCGCCAGGTCAATCGCTGCCTCGGTTTGGCCGGCTCGGCGGAGTACACCCCCATCCCTCCCGCGGAGGGGGAACGTGTGGCCTGGTCGAAGGAGATCTTCCGTCCGGGTGGCCGGGTTGACCAGTGTGCGAATGGTCTCGGCGCGATCGTGAGCCGAGATGCCCGTCGTGACGCGGCCCCTGGCTTCGACTGAAACTGTGAAGGCGGTGCCGTGGGGGGCGGTGTTGTTCGCCACCATCATCGGTAGGCCGAGTTGGTCAAGACGGCCACCAGTCATCGGAACGCAGATCAACCCCCGGCCCTCGCGAGCCATAAAGTTGATCGCCTCGGCGGTCACCTTCTCCGCCGCCAGAACCAGATCTCCCTCGTTCTCGCGACGCTCGTCATCGACCACGATGACCATGTTCCCGCGGCCGATGTCTTCGATCGCCTCGGGTACGC
>JBOGSL010000355.1:0-1805 GCA_050695395.1 Chloroflexota bacterium
GCGGTGCTGGGATTGGTGGTGACGGCCGGCTTTAACTCGGCCCTGCGGAGCAACCTGGACAGACTGTCGCTGCCGGCGGCGGCCAGGGCAACGGTGCTGGCCCATCGCCAGCAGTTGGCCGGTGAGGGAGCGCCCCACTCGTTGCCCCCGAGCAGCAGGCAACAGGTTCGTGCGGCCATCAACGACAGCTTCATCACCGGCTTTCGCTGGGCGATGGGGCTATGCATCATCCTCTCGCTGCTCAGCGCGGTCGCCTCGTTCGTACTCATTCGGCCGCCTACCCAGCGAGCGAGCGCTCCGTAGCACTGCTCCCTACTCGGATCTCGCGGAACTTCTACCGGATACCATGGACTTGATATCATTGGCATCATGACTTCGTCAATAAGTACAGCGACGGTGTTTTTGCCCGCCGGGCTGCGGGAGCGAGCGGGCCACCAGCGATCGACCCAGGTCAGTGGAACGACGGTGCGTGAGATTGTGCAGTCACTCGACCGCGCGCACCCCGGGCTCGGGTTCAACATCTGTCATGAAACCGGCGAGCTTCGACAATACATCAACATCTTTGTCAATGGTGACGAATGTCGCCATCTTCAGGAGCTAGACACCCACGTGCCAGAGGGCGCTCTCGTTCACATCATGACGTCCGTAGCCGGCGGCTAGCGCCGGCAGGAAAGGAATTGCAGTGAGTCAGTATCCTAGCGGAACCAATCTTCTTCTCACGGGAACAAAGCGGGGTCTGTTTATTCTCTCGTCGCCGGATCGGAAGAACTGGACAGTCGATCAGCTCACCCTGGCCGGAGAGAACATCTACAACGCCATGATCGACAACCGCGGCGGCGGTCGTATGTTCGCCGCTCAGAACGACACGTTCTTCGGCAGCGTGCTCAAGTACAGCGACGATCTAGGCGAAACCTGGCAGGAGCCGAAGCGAGGCATCCAGTTTCCCGAGGAGAGCGGCCGGAAGCTGGTCAACATCTGGATCATCCAGCCCGGGCGCGACAGCGAGCCCGAGACTATCTACTGCGGAGTTGATCCGGCCAGTCTATGGGTGAGCCACGACTCGGGCGAGACCTGGGACTTGGAGCAGGGCCTCGAGTCTCATCCCACCCGCGAGTCCTGGAATCCCGGCAACGGCGGCCTCTGCCTGCATTCAATCGTCCCGGATTACTCGAACCCCGACCGGATGTGGATCGGCATATCGGCGGTCGGCTGTATGCGCACCGACGACGGCGGCAAGACCTGGACACACGCCAACAAGAACACGCGCCAGGACTTCGGCCCGGAAAAATTCCCCGAGTACGGCCAGTGCCTTCATCGGCTGATCCAGCACCCCAATAACCCGGACACGCTGTACCAGCAGAATCACTGCGGAGTCTACAAGTCGCACAACGGCGGTGACGATTGGACCGACATCCGGGGCTCCTTGCCCTCGGACTTCGGTTTTCCCATCGCGATTGACCCCAACAATCCCGAGACCATCTTCACTATCCTCGAGGACGGAATGGGACGGTTCAATTTCGCGGACGGCTTCAAGATCTACCGGTCGAAGGACGCGGGAGAGACCTGGGACACGCTGACCAACGGCCTCCCAGCGGGAACGAACGTGCGGCTTGGCGTGCTGCGACACGGCATGTGCAACGACACACACGATCCCGTGGGAGTGTACGCAGGTACCAATACCGGTCAGATCTTCGCCAGCACCGACCAGGGCGACAGCTGGGACATGATCGCCGATTACCTGCCGTCGGTGTACTCGGTCACCACGGCGGTAGTTCCGTAGGAGCTTCGTCCCTGCCGCTAAGAGA
>JBOGSL010000356.1:0-2544 GCA_050695395.1 Chloroflexota bacterium
GATCAGAGGAAAGGGGGAGATCATTCGGCGAGCCGTTCCGCGTACCGGCCACTCGTTCGGCGGCCACGAAGTCTTTGGAAGAGGATCTCGGCGGAGGAAGGTTCGTTCCGACCACTCAGAACCGGCCGTTCGGCAGTCGGGCCAGGGGTCCGCACAGAGTAGAGATTGATATAATCCTCGAAAGGGAATAACCGGCAAGCGAAGCCGGCGAGAAAGAATTCGCATGGGCAACATAGTCGCGTTCACCATCAAGCGCTTTATCGCCATGGTCATCGTCATCTGGCTGATCACGACGCTGGTGTTTTTTCTCGGGCACATGTCGCCCTACGACCCCATTAAACTGATCCTCGGCCAGAAGCGGCTCTCCAATCCCCAGGAGTATTTCCACCTTCGCCACATCTTCGGGCTGGATCAGCCGCTCTGGACGCAGTACACTACCTATCTCGGCAATCTGCTGCACGGCCAGCTTGGCTACTCGGAAGAGACAACTACGCTTGGCACGCCGGTCTGGCAGATTTTGCGAGCAGGCGTGCCGGTGTCGTTACATCTTGGTGGCTATGCGCTGGCCCTCTCTCTGATCGTGGGCCTGCCGGTCGGCATGCTCTCGGCCTTGAGGCAGAACTCAATTCTTGACCATGGAAGCCAGGGAATCATGATGCTGGCCTTCGCCGTGCCGGTTTTCGTGGTCGCGCCGATCGCCCAGCTCATCTTTGGTGTCGACCTTAAGTGGCTGCCGGTCGCGGGCTGGGGTGATCCGGGAACGATGGGATTCAAAGAATTGATCTTACCGGTGACGCTCTTCGCCGCCGGCCTGAGCGGCTATTTCGCCAAGTCATTCCGCAGCTTCCTACTCGAGGTGCTGAACCAGGATTACATTCGCACCGCTCGGGCCAAGGGGCTGAAGCAGCGGACCATCATCTACCTGCACGTTTTCAAGAACACGTTGCTGCCTCTGGGCACGATAGTTGGTCCTACCATCGCCTTTTTGGTAACCGGCGCCTTCATCATCGAAGAGTTCTTCAACATTCCCGGTATCGGCAACATTACAATTTCGGCGGTTACCTCCAACGACTATCCGCTGGTCGAAGCGACCACGATTCTCCTGGCAACGGCGGTAGTGGTGGTCAATTTCCTCACCGACGTCTTCTACGTCATGGTCGATCCGCGGGTTAGGGTTTGAAGGGGGAATAGGTGGCGCAGCCGAATCTGCCCAGCGAGAGCGTGAGGCGAGCCGACCAACTAGAGACAACCGGAGCGGTACTGCCGGCGGCGGTGATCGCGGATGAGGAGCTGGTACAGGAGCGAATCAGCAGTCCGATGGGGGACGCGATTCATCGCTTCCGGCGCAATTGGGCCGCCTTGATCTCTCTGACCGTTATCCTCCTGCTGGTCGTCGGCGCGATTTTCGCTCCATTTCTCCGCACAATGGATCCCACCGCTAACAACTATCTGCTGCTCGATGCCTTCCCCAGTGCACATCACTGGTTCGGAACGAACGGACTGGGAGAAGACGAGTACAGCCGGATCCTGTTCGGCCTCCGAGTGCCGTTGATCGTCGGCATCGTGGGCGCCGCTATCACGATGGTCCTGGGCAGCCTCTTCGGCGTCTTTGCCGGTTACTTCGGCGGGCTGCTGGACAACCTTCTGGCCCGTTTCGCAGACGTCATGTTCGCGTTCCCCAGCTTCACCCTGGCGCTGATCGTGGTTAGCCTCTACGGCAACGCCCTTGACCCATACTTTGCCGGAGCCGGACGGGTGATGATTCTGATCATCGTCTTCGCGATCGTCGGCTGGCCGGCCCTGATGCGTTTCGTGCGATCCCTCGCGCTCGGCATGAAGGAGCAGCAATTTGTCGAGGCAGCCCGCACGCTCGGAGGTACGGACTGGCAAATAATCCGCCGTCACCTCCTCCCCAACATGTGGGGGCTGATCCTGGTGCAGTCCAGCTTTCTTGTGATCTCCTTCATCGGCACCGAGGCAATCCTCAGCATCTTCGGCCTGGGTGTCGAGGCACCGGCGCCTGATCTTGGCGCGATGCTCTTCGCCGGCGCATCGGATCTGGGCGTCAATTACTGGGAGGCCATCTTCCCGAGTATTTTCCTGACGGTCCTGATACTCTCCTTCACCTTTCTGGGCGACGGCATTCGCGACGCGGTCGACCCTCGCGGCCAGTCCTAGCTAGCGGGGCGGGCGGTGGACATTCGCCGGGCCGCCATTGTCGGCGCCGGGCCCGGCGGCCTTCTAGGCTTCATCGCGCTGCAAGCGGCAGGCGTCCCGGCCGCGGAGATCGATGTCTTCGACCCCGGTCCACCCCTCGCCGTTTGGCGGGAGAGTATGTCGGCCATCGCGCAGCGCGGCATGCGCTCCGAATCCGACGGCCACTTCTACATCACCGATTTCCCAGGCCTCGCGCTGATCGACACTGTAAGGCGTCGGTCTGCCAGGCCGTTGCTCCAGTCAGCCATCAATCGCTATCACCCGGACATCGACCTCGTGCTGGATCAAGGGACGGCCCTCGCACGTCACTATGGCCTGGAGCACCGG
>JBOGSL010000357.1:0-10761 GCA_050695395.1 Chloroflexota bacterium
CATGGTCCTGAACCATGCGCGTCTACCATTTCGCCACGGCCGCCCATCGCCGACATCGCTGGTACCGAGAGAGGGACTCGAACCCTCACGACCTTTCGGTCACCGGTTTTTGAGACCGGCGCGTCTCCCGGTTCCGCCATCTCGGCCTGGAGTACTTCGTAGTTTACAGACTTTTTCGGTCGAGGAGCAATGGAGGGCGACCGTCGCTACTTCGTCACCCGGAATCTCACGGTCTTGTGTTGATGATGACCGTTGAAGACAGCCGTGCCGGTAAGTGAGCAGGGACCGGTCCGCCTCAAGAGGCCGTAGATCCAGAAGGACATCACATGGCCGTTCACCGCGGCATTGAGTGTGTGTAACGAGGACCGGCTCTCGATCACGTGGCCTCTGTCCGTTAGCCGGAAGTTTACTCTTGCTTCGGTCGCCCGGCTGATGCCCTGAAACCAGACGAACATCAGCAGTTTCACCCGTTGTCTCAAGTGAACAATGCCTAACGACCCTTGATTCGCTACCCGCTCTGGACTCGCATTTCCACGGGCAACCTTCACCGAGCGCACTGAAAACGACAATTTGATCTTGCGGGCGCCGGTTGCAGAGGCGGCCAGAGTCCCGGTGGGCGTGGCCGTCTTCGGAGGGGACAGGACCGCGATCAGCAACGACGCGCCCTTGCCCGCCAGAAGCGACAGGTAGTCCTGAGCCTTCGTGACAGAGCCGTTCTCACCGAATTCAATGGCAACCTCGCCCACCAGGTTAGCCGTGCTCCAAACTTCGTAGAACACGTAGTAGTTGGCGCGTTGGGAGGGGTCGACTGCCACATCTTCGAACGAAGCGACCTCACAATTCGGCGAAAGAGGGCATGTGCCGTCAACGTAGTCGTTCGCTTGTAGGCTGCCATCGATCGTCTGCGCGACTGAGGCGGCGACACTGGCGGAGTCATAGACAGTGGCGGCCCACTCACCGACATATGGAACCGGGTCGGAAGGGTCAAGTCGAAAATCCTGGAAGACACCGGTCACATCGTGCAAGCCCTGGCACCAATCCGAATGGACAATGAGAAACTCGTCCGAAATGGGAGCGGTTGTCTGTGGGTCGCACGACGGTGTGTTCAGGACGCTGTTGTCCACGGGGACGGTACCAGCCGGCAGTCCCGCCGCGCGGAGGTCAAGGAGTGCGGGGTCGAAGGTCCGGGCACGGACCGTCGCGGTTGCTTGACGCACTGCGGCCCCGGACACGGTCCGGGGTGCGAGGACGACGTAGAGCGGAAGCGCCAGTATCAGACCGGCAGCAATCAAGCTTCGCACACGCATATCCTTTCAACTTTCCCACAGTGATGTGAGGAGAGGCGGGTGCAGATGCAGTATACGTGGTGGAAGGCGCTCCGCGTCGCCGCAGCTCGCGCCGCAGCGGCTGGCGCCTCACTGCTGCCAGCGCGTTACGGAAATCAGAAACTCGTACGAAGACTCCAGCGACTGATGGAGATCCCCGTAGCGAGCACGGACCCACTTCTGCAGCTTCTGGTGGGTCGACTCGAGGATCGGTTGCGGGACATCCCAGGACGCAGAGAATGTCCTGGCGTGTAGAAGTTCGACGAAGCTTAGGGGCGTCGCCGCGCTGCTCCAGCGAGCGGCCTGCCAGACAGCGGTCCAGCCTCCGGAGGAAGCGAGCGCTTCTTCCACTTGTTGCCAGCTGCCTCGCTCCTGTCGGTGTTCCGCTAGTCCCTCCTGCGATAATTTCCACCATTCCGACCGAATCTCGGCGACGGGAGTTCCGGGCAACGAGCGGTCATGACCCATTACGAAGTAGCCTCCGGGGGCCAGGAGCCGGCGCGCTTCGGCCAGTACCTGGTGCCAGTTCGGCACTAGATGGAGCAGGTGCACCGCAAGTACCACATCGAAACTGTGGTCAGCCAAGGGAACCCGGGTCGCGTCCGCCTCAATCAACTCGAGCTTCTCCCCTCGAAGCTTCTGTCGGAGTACCGCGAGCATCTTGCTCGAGATGTCGACGCCCGTGTACTCCACGCCCTGCCGCAGGATAGGCAGCGCTATGCGGCCCGACCCTATGCCCAGCTCCAGGAAGCGGGTCTCCGGAGTGGCGTGCGTCGCGAGCATGATTCTCCGCGCCACTGCATCAGAAACTTCTTCCGGAAGACCTCTGGTCGCATCATAGATGCCGGCAACGCGATCGAAACTCACGAGGTTGTTCCGGCTGCCACCTTGCGGCGCGATCGTTCCTTACTCGACCGGGGTAAGGTGAGGCGGAAGGTTGTACCCTTTCCCAACTCACTCTCCACCGTTACTTTCCCGCCGTGTGCCTCGACAATCTCGCGCACAATGGCGAGCCCGAGGCCCGAGTGGCCGGCGCCGCGGCCGCGGTCGGCGCGGTACATGCGCTCGAAAATCCGAGGGAGATGTTGCGGATCGATTCCGTCGCCCGTATCACGTACGGCCAGCTCTATCTCGTGGTGGCTTAGCGGCCGAGCGTCTATCGTGATGGTCCCGTGAACCGGGGTGTACTGAATGGCATTGTCCAGCAAGTTACGGAGGACTCGCTCCATCCGCTCTGGATCGATATCCAGTAGCTCCATGGTGGATGGAATCTCTATGTTGATCGCGGGAAGGTTATCGCGCCGGCGTCCCGTGCGATCGATGATGTCGGTTACGAAGGAGCGCGCATCGGTCGGCTCGCGATTGAGAATTAGCAGGCCGGATTCCAGTCTAGTAAGTTGCAGAAGATCGTCCACCAGTCGCTCCATGCGAGCCGCTTCCTCGTTAATCACGGTGGCCGCCGAGTGGACCCCCGAAGCATCGGCCGCACCGTCCAGCAAAGCCTGCGAAAAGCCCGAGACCATGGTGAGAGGCGTACGCAGATCGTGCGAGACGTTGGCTACAAAGTCCTTGAGAATCTGGCTGCTTTCCTGGACGCGCCCGGCCATGTCGTTGAAGCGGCGCCCCAACGTGGCAATCTCTCCGGCGCCGTGCTCGGGAACGCGCGCGTCGTAGTCGCCTTTCGCCACCCGCTCGGTGGCGCCGATGATACGCGCCAACGGTCGGGAGAGCGAGTAGGTGAAATAGATGCCAATGAGCAGCCAGACCATGAACACCGCCAGCGCTGCGGTAAGGATCACGGGCAGCAGCGAGCCAAAGCTGGGTTTGACGTTCTTCACCTGGGCAACGAGCAGGACAGCTCCGCCATTGGTCCGACCGTCGGCCGCCTTGATCGGGCTCTGAAAGCCCATCAGATCGGAGTGGGCGAGAACCTGGTCGGCACTTTGGGCATGTTGCAGGGCGCTCACGCTGTACTGATACTGCGAGCCTTTGTAGAAGGGGGTGGCGTGCTTCGAATCCACCACCACTCGCCGGTCCGGACCGATTACCACAATCCGTTCTCGGAGGATCTGGCTTGCCTCATCAATTGACCTTTCGAGTTCGCCTGGGCCCGATCGCTTCGAGTAGAGCAGGTGGATGCGGCTGGCCAGCGCCTGCGACTGCCCGCGTAGCTCTTGCGTGCGCAACTGGGTACTGCGCCCAGCCAGCAAGAAGCTGAACACAACGACGGCCAGCGCGAGACCGAGAAGGGCGATGAGGAGGTTGGAGAGGACCAGCCTGCTTCGAAAAGTGTCTATCATGCCTTGCTCAGTCTACCTTTGAAGGGAACCCGCCGAGACAGATGGTCGCGCACACGGGACAGCTCTAACGCCGTCCACAGACTGCTTACGCCGCCGGAGACTGCGGCGCCAGCTTTGAGAGGTCCTCGATCAGAAGACGCCCGTAGCGATTGGCACAATGACGACTTCTCGCCCAAGTGCAGGTCACCACGATCGCAGCGTTGCTTGCGTTTCGGCAAATCCCATGCAGGGAACGAAACCGATGCGCCGGTAGGCCGAGATAGCCGGTTCGTTCTGAGCGTACACGTTGAGCGCGATGTCTTCGATTCCCGCATCCACCAAGGCCTCAGCCGCCCCCGCCGTTACCGCCTTCGCGAGCCCGCGGGACCGGTAGTCCGGGTGCGTGAAAACGCCCCCGATCGTGCCGATCCGATATCGAGGCGACATGGCATGAGCACCGGCGGCAGCAACAAGCCGCTCGCCATCAAACCCCCCGAAGGCGACGCCGTGCTCGAGCATCTCCGGCCGAAAGGAGTTCTCCGGCCAGAGCCGGTAGAGCGCTTCGAGCTGGGGCCAGTCCGCCGGCGTGAGGCGAACTATCTTGGCGTCGCAGCGGCCGGCCTGGAGCAATCTGCCAGCGGTCACCACCATGCGAAGCATGCTGGTGGGGCGCTCCAGGTGGTAGCGAGACTCGAAAAAGGGCGCATCATCTTCGCGCAGCATCACTAAGGGAGCCTCGGGAAGATCTCGAACTTCCTCCATGATGCGCTGCACACCCCCGGCCTGGCCACAGGGAACAAGCACGCTGAAGCCGGGCGGTCGGTAAATGAGCAGCACCGCGTCGGCTTGACCGCCGACCATCGAAGCCACGAATCGAGCATGGCGGCGGTACGGCTGATCGAGATCGCAGAGCGCATATGCCGCCCAGACGCGATCGCTCTCCAGAACGGCGAGGATCTTCACCTCGTCATGGAGCTCGATTACGCGGGGTGCTTCCATTCGATGATTCTACGGCCAGGAGAGGCGACCAACACGCGCGATATGCGCTCCCTGCGGCCGTATACTTCTGCGTGAATCCTGCCAACAGTGCTTGCCCGGGGTGCGCGGTAATTCTTCCGTGTATCGATCGTCACGTCGATAAGCGGTACCACGCCTCACCTGCGTGTTTTGCGTTGTTCTGCGAACTCAGCGGCTACACCTTGATGCGGAGCCGCCAGACGTTCGTTCACCAACTGGCGATCGATGCCTACGCTGCCCAACACGTCGCGGCCCGCTCTCCGGGAATCGGCCCCGCCTTTGCGCTCATTACCCTTTGCCTGGTCGCGGATCACGACTGCACCGGCCGCCAGGCGCAGGACGCTCACCTCCTGTTGGCGCGGAAGAAGCGGGATTGGCCGCGATTCGTCCCGCCGGACAGGGTTGGGTTGATGACCGTCCGGAACATTATGCGGGCGCCGGCGGGCGACGAGCGAGATCGGCTGATAGGGAAATGGGTGGACGATGTATGGCAGGCATGGTCGCACGAACATGCACGTGTCAAAGAGCTGGTCGTGCCACTGCTTCAGGGGGGATAGGACCGCTTAGCGCACTTTTCCATCTTGACAACCAGCCCTTTATCCATCAGGATGCAAGCAGGGCGGAGGGGGATGGCTACTCTCAGAGACATGCTGGTTACGATCAACGGGTTCTATCGAGAACCGGAAGCCGACCGAGGCTTGCCGGGAAGCGAGTTGCTGGCCCGCTTGCCGATTGAAGTGCTGGATGAAGAGATCGCTATCGAGCGGCGGCAGGAGGGCATCTTCACGGTGAGCGTTGCGGGAGGACCAGAGTATGAAGTCCTCTCGAGACGAAGGAACCGACGCTCGTAGCGAGGCGGCCAGCGGAGTCCTCTCGAGATTGGATGGTCGCTGTCCGAGTTCTCGTGGCGAAGTGCAACTCGGATGCACGGACAGAGCTCCGCGGCGGGGGCGAACGCTTCGTGCCCGAGGTTGCGCCTCAGAGCATCGGCATCTCTATATGGTTGCGCTCGGCCGTATCGATGGCGAGCTGGTAGCCGGCATCGGCGTGCCGGACGATCCCGAGGCCGGGGTCCGTGGTGAGAACTCGCGAGATGCGTTCGTCCATCTCAAGGCTGCCGTCGGCCACCAGCACCTGCCCGGCGTGTATCGAGTAGCCGATGCCGACGCCGCCGCCGTGGTGCACGGACACCCAGCTCGCCCCGCCTACGGCGTTGATCAATGCATTGAGGATGGGCCAGTCGGCGATGGCGTCGCTGCCGTCCAGCATCGCTTCCGTTTCCCGATTGGGCGAAGCGACCGAGCCGGTGTCGAGGTGATCGCGACCCATCACCACCGGCGCCTTGAGCTCTCCCTCTCGCACCAATCGATTGAGCGCGAGCCCGAACTTCTCCCGCTGGCCGTAGCCGAGCCAGCAGATGCGCGCGGGAAGTCCCTGGAAGGCAATGCGCTGCTGGGCAAGCTCGATCCAGCGCTTGAGATGCTCATCCTCGGGGAAGAGATCCAGCACCAGCTGATCGGTACGGTAGATGTCCTGCGGATCCCCCGAGAGCGCGACCCAGCGGAACGGACCCTTACCTTCGCAGAAAAGCGGGCGAATGTACGCAGGCACGAAACCGGGGAAATCGAAGGCATTGACCACGCCCGCATCCAGGGCCTGCTGACGGATGTTGTTGCCGTAGTCGAAGACGACGGCGCCCGCTTGCTGCAGGGCCAACATGGCCCGCACTTGCGTGGCCATGCTCTGTTTGGCGAGGTCGATGTAGGCAGTGGGGTTGTCGCGCCGTAGGTCGGCGGCCTGCTGCAGGGATAGCCCCTCGGGAATGTAGCCGTTGAGAGGATCGTGGGCGGAGGTCTGGTCGGTCACGACATCCGGAATGCGCCCCCGGCGCAGGAACTCAGGGTAAACCTCGGCGGCGTTCCCGACCAGCCCGATCGAGAGCGGCTCGCCACGACCGAGCGCCTCGTCCGCCCAGGCCAGGGCCTGGTCGAGCGACTCGGCGATGCGGTCGCAGTAGCGTGTCTCGATTCTGCGTTCGATGCGGGCTCGATCCACCTCGACATCGATGATCACCGCTCCATTCATGGTGGCAGCCAGAGGCTGGGCTCCACCCATGCCTCCCATCCCCGCCGTAAGGATGAGCTTTCCGGCAAGACTGCCTCCGAAACTCTGGTTGGCGACGGCCGCAAAGGTTTCGTACGTTCCCTGGATGATGCCCTGCGAGCCGATGTAGATCCAGGAGCCGGCCGGCATCTGGCCGTACATGGTAAGGCCGCGATCTTCTAGATCCCAGAAATTCTCCCAGGTGGCCCAGTGCGGCACGAGCATGGCGTTCGAGATCAGCACGCGGGGCGCCTGCCGTCCAGCGCGAAAGACGGCCACGGGCTTGCCGGACTGGATGAGAAGCGTCTGGTCATCCTCGAGCTGCTTCAGCGTGCGGACGATGGCATCGAAAGCCTCCCAGTTGCGGGCAGCCTTGCCGCTACCACCGTAGACCACCAGGTCCTCGGGCCGCTCGGCCACGTCCGGGTCGAGGTTGTTCATCAGCATCCGCAGTGCGGCCTCTTGCTGCCAGCCCTTGGTGTGGAGTTCTGTGCCTCGAGGGGCACGGATGAGATGCGTCTCTGTTGTCACGGTGAATTTTACTCCCGCCCGGGGGTCAGGGGTGTTTGTGCGCCGGCGCAGCGGGTCGACGGTAGGGTTGACGGAGGTCGTCGAGAATGGCCGCGAAATCGAACCGTTAGGATGTCGAGCGTATCCTGATGAATCAGGATCCTACGGGGAGGCTTCGCCCATAGCGTCTCGAAGGAAGGCGTGGACATCCTCGCGCTCGGCGGTGGCGAGGCCTATGACTCCGTCGCCCGCTCCATAGTAGAGGTAGAGGCGTCCACCTTGCTCGATCAGACCGGTAGCGAACACGACGTTGCCCACCGGCCCGCTCTTTTCGTAGCTTGTCTCCGGGGAGAACACCGGGTCGGGATGCCGGTAGATCACTCGGGACGGATTGCTGCGATCCAGCACGGCCAGCCCCATGCGATAAAAACGCCGATTGCCGGCGGAGTGCAGATACTCATTGGCGTGGTAGAGCAGGAGCCAGCCCCAGGGTGTCTCGATCGGCGGCGGGCCGGCCCCCACCCGCTCCGCCTGCCAGGAATCCGGAATCGGCGCGAGGACCGGCACCGGAGTCGACCAGCGCTGAAGGTCGCGCGAGGTGGTGAGCTGGACGTCTGGGTACTCGCGAATCAATGCTGTGTATCGTCCATCGAACAATCGGGGAAAGAGCACCGCGTCCTTGGTGTTGGTGTGGGGCAGGATCACGCCGGAGGGCTGTAACTCCTGAAAGCTCGTGGTGACGCCGACGGCGCAACGCAGGCGAAAGGGTGCGGGCTCCCAGCCCAGCGCGGGCTGCGATGCCGGCTCGACCGAGACCTTGGTGTACGTGAGGAGGTAAATACCTTCGAGAAGGGTAATGCGCGGATCCTCGACGCCTAGCCGTGCCTCCAGGTCATTCGGCGCTGCTTCGTAGAAGGGATTGGCGCCGCGCCGATCGATGGTCTCCCCATCCGCGCTCCAGGCAATACCGAGGCGCGAAATGCCGTCGGCGCCCACGGCACGATACACGAGCACCGTCTGATCCTCGTACAGCGCGGCTCCGGGATTGAGAACGCCCTTCGCTTCCCACCAGTTGCCCGAGGGAGACAGGATGGGATTGTGGGCCGATCTGGTGAATAACGGTCTCATCATCTTCATCATGGCGCATGCCGGCGTGCTTACAATCAACCAGATGGAGGGCAGCGGGTGACGCAAACACAGGACGAGACGCGGCTGGAGCACGACACGATGGGACCGGTTGAGGTGCCGGCGAGAGCATACTACGGTGCGCAGACGATGCGAGCGGTGGAGAATTTCCCCATCAGCGAACTGCGCTTTCCGCGGGCCTTCATCCAGTCACTTGGGCTGATCAAGGGTGCGGCAGCGCGTGTGAACATCGATCTGGGATTGCTCGACACGGAGAAGGGACGCGCGATCATCCGAGCGGCGGACGAGGTGGCGAAGGGAGAGCTCGATGCAGATTTCCCCATCGATATCTTCCAAACGGGCTCGGGCACCTCGACAAACATGAATGCCAACGAAGTAATCGCCACCAGAGCCAACGAACTCCTGGGCTATCCGCACGGAACGCCGGGCCCGGTGCATCCCAATGATGATGTGAACAAGAGTCAATCCTCCAATGACGTGATTCCCACCGCCATCCACCTCTCGGCCCTCCTGTCCATCCGCAACAAGCTGATTCCGGCCCTGGAGATTTTGGAGCGGGACCTGCGGGACAAGGCGACAGAGCTAATGCCGGTAATCAAGACTGGCCGTACCCACCTGCAGGACGCCACGCCGATTCGCCTCGGTCAGGAGTTCGAGGGATACGCGGGGCAAGTGGAGCGGGCCATGCAGCGTGCCCGTGTGGCAGAGGGGGAGCTGGC
This sequence comes from Chloroflexota bacterium, assembly GCA_050695395.1. Taxonomy (GTDB): domain Bacteria; phylum Chloroflexota; class UBA5177; order UBA5177; family UBA5177; genus JBOGSL01. The sequence continues at coordinate 9,100 of JBOGSL010000357.1, forward strand.
GGAGCTGGCGCTGGGCGGGACAGCAGTAGGCACGGGAGTAAATTCTCCGCAGGGCTTCGCGCAGCGAGTGATTGGGCAACTCGCGACAGAGACCGGCTTGCCATTGCGAGAAACGACGAACCACTTTCAGGCGCAGAGCACCCTCGATGGCGTGGTGGCGACCTCGGGCGAGCTTCGCACCATCGCCGTGAGCTTCATGAAAATCGCGAACGACATTCGATGGATGGGGTCAGGACCGCGGGCGGGGATCGGTGAGATTGCCCTTCCGGAGGTGCAGCCGGGCAGCTCCATCATGCCCGGGAAGGTAAATCCGGTGATTGCCGAGTCAGTGACGATGGTGGCGGCCCAGGTAATGGGTAATTACCAGACCGTGGCGATCGGCGGGCAGGCCGGCAACTTTGAGCTCAACGTCATGATGCCGGTGATCGCCTACAACTTGTTGCAGTCGATTCACCTGCTGGCCACGAGCGCGGTGAATTTCGCCGAGAAAGCCATTCGGGGCATTACCGCGACGGAGCGAGGCCCGGAGATGGTGGAGAAGGGGCTCATGCTGGGGACGGCGCTGGCGCCGGTCATTGGCTACGAGCGGGCGGCGAAGATTGCCAAGGAGGCTGCCCAAACCGGCGAGACAATCCGAGAAGTGGCGCGGCGGAGGACCGAGTTACCCGAACAAGAGCTGGATCGAATCCTCGATCCGGAAGGAATGACCGAACCGGTCTAACGGGCCAGATGTGAGCAGTGCCTGTTTTCAGTTGGGAGACGGTTTGGGAGCCGCGAGATAGGCGTGGGGCTCGATCCAGGTGCCCGGCTTGACGACTACCGAAGACTGCGGCACCAGGGGTAGCGGGTGGAAGAGACGCCGCTCAATGGGCAGGCTTCGCGCCCAGTCGGTCGCCGGATGATTGATGTGCCATTTGGCCGTGCTACCGTCGTGCATCACCGAAACCGACCAGCCGTCGGGATAACTCCCGGGCTGGTGCTGTATCAGCAGATGGTAGTGGGATCCGTGGGTTGCCGAGAAAACGTTTGGGGGCACCGTGTACTCGAGCTGGACGACCCGGGTGGCACCGCGGGGGACGATGAGATACCCGGAAAACTCCGTCTTTCCGTACGCTTCGCCGGGCGACCAGGGTTGTGTCCACCCTGATTCTCCGGTCAGCTGAGCGCCAGCCGGGACAAAAACGCGCAGAAAGTCGGCGTAGTCATCCCGTCCCCCATACGCTCCTCCTCCTGGTCCGTAACCTCCAGGATCGAGGGTCGGGCTGGGCCGATTGTGAAGCCGGATGGTAAGGCGCGCCTCAAGCCAGCGGTTCGGGCGGACCTGTACCACGTAATCGACGCGACTGTGCACGTAGTCATTGATCTTGTTGTACGAGAGATTGGTGTCGACCACGTAGAGGTAATCGCCGGTGGTGCGGTTGACTGCGCCATCCGCGCCGGCCTCGCGGAGCATCGCCTGAGCGTCGTGATTGTTGAAGTGCATGAGGATGTCGCGGCGCTCCACTCCCCTCTCCACGGCTCGGGCAAGATGGGTCAGCCGATCTGCGGGAAGGTGGATAAGAGCGTCCATCAGATGGTGAGCCACGATGCCGATGAACTGTTTGCGACGCGTATCCTCGGTTCCGTACTGGTTCGGGCCCACGTATCGAGAGCGATGGGAGT
>JBOGSL010000358.1:0-2154 GCA_050695395.1 Chloroflexota bacterium
ATGCTAGACTGGCGTGCATTTGGCTCTGGGAGTAGGGAAATGCGCCGCCCGCTGATTATCCTGCCGACATTCAACGAGCACGACAACATCATGCCCATCGTGCAGCAGGTGCGCGAGGCTGTGCCCGACGCCACCGTGTGGATTGTCGACGACAACTCGCCCGACGGGACCGGCGCCCTGGCCGATCGGCTGGCGGCGGAGGACGCGAGCGTGCGGGTGGTGCACCGGCCTGAGAAGCTCGGACTGGGCACCGCCTACGTAGAAGCCTTCAGCGAGGGGCTCCGTGGCGACTTCGACTGCTTCGTCCAGATGGACGCCGACTTCTCGCACAATCCGCGCTACTTGCCCCAGCTCCTGGAGGGTCTCCTGGAAGCCGATCTGGTCATCGGCTCGCGCTACACGAAGGGCGGCGGTACGGAAAACTGGTCGTGGGCGCGGCGCCTCATCAGCAAGGGGGGCAACGCCGTGGCGCGAGTCGGGCTGGGCGTGAAGGTGCGCGATGCGACCGGCGGCTTCCGCGCCTATCGCCGATCGACGGTCGAGCAGCTCCACTTCGACGATCTGCGGCTGCGCGGCTACGGCTTTCAGATCGAGGTGGTCTTCCAGATCGAGCGGCGCGGCTTGCGCATCCGGGAGGTGCCCATCATCTTCGCGGAGCGCGTCGCCGGCAGGTCCAAGATGTCGCGACAAATCGCGCTCGAGGCGTTTGGTCACATCCTCAAACGAAGGTTTGGGTTGTTGCTCCGCGTGCCCGAGCCGGAGCCCGACGCGGGCAAGCGCGAGGCTCCCATCCGGCGCTAAGCGGCGTGATCGTCACCAGCCGGAGCAACCCGGCGATCAAGCGCGTCCGGGCTCTATCTCGCCGCTCGGCTCGCGCACAGACGGGCTTGTTCCTGGCCGAGGGCATCCACCTGGTTGGCGAGGCCGTCGAAGCCGGGACTGACGTCGAGCTTGTCATCGTGGCGCCGGACCTGCTGCGCAGCCCGGCCGGATGGAGGATGCTCGACGAGCTGAAAGCCACCGGCGTACCGGTGCTCGAGGTTGACCCGGATGTCTTCACCAGCATTTCGCTGAAAGAAGGCCCGCAGGGCATCGCCGTGGTGGCACACCAGCGCTGGATGTCCCTGGAAGATGCACGGCCGGGCGAGGGCGTTGGCTGGGTCGCCCTGGAAGCCGTGCAGGACCCGGGTAACCTGGGGTCCATTCTGCGCACGGGGGACGCCGTCGGCGCCTCCGGGCTGGTCATCCTGCGGCCGGCGGCCGATCCGTATGACCCCACGGCCGTGCGCGCGAGCATGGGAGCCGTCTTCCGGCAACAGCTCGCCCGCGCCGGTCTGCCGGCCTTGCGAGAGTGGGCGACCAGATCCGGCATGCCGATCGTGGGCGCGTCGGACGCGGTGCTCGAGGATTACGCCACGGTCCGCTACCAGACGCCTCTGGTACTGCTCATGGGAAGCGAGCAGAAGGGATTGTCGGACGAAGCTCTGGCGCTCGTCGATACCCTCGTCCGCATTCCTATGGCCGGCCACGTCGATTCGCTCAATCTGTCCGTAGCAACGGCTGTGGTGCTGTACCAGATCTTCAACCGGGAACGACAACCGTAGGTTCGGCGCCGTGCTAGGTTTGAGAACAATCCCTGTTTTCTTGGTTCTGGAGGATGGATTGGTACGTGAGGTCCTGCACCGGCTGCTGGCGAGGGAGTCTCTAGACACGGCCGAAGCCGCCGCGCTGATGGGGCAGATGATGGACGAGGAGCTTACCCCGATCCAGTTGGCGGGGATCCTGGTGGCGTTGCGAGCCAAGGGAGAGACCGCCGATGAGGTCGCCGGTTTTGCCCTTGCCATGCGCGAGAGAGCCCGCCCCGTCAAGCTCGATGTCGATCTCGCGGATACCTGCGGAACCGGCGGCGACGGCCGCGGCACCTTCAACATTTCCACCGGCGCCGCTCTCGTAGTGGCCGCCTGTGGGCAGCCGGTTGCAAAGCATGGAAACCGGGCGGCCAGTGGGCAGTGTGGCAGCGCGGACGTATTGGAGGCGATGGGAGTAGAGGTTGCCTTGCCGGCGGAGGGCGTGCAACGCTGCGTAGCCGAGGCCAACATCGGCTTCTTGTTTGCGCCGGCCTTCCATCCTTCCACCAGGTTCGCGGTTCTTCCC
>JBOGSL010000359.1:0-6729 GCA_050695395.1 Chloroflexota bacterium
CCGTAGGCCGGCTTGCTCCTGCGCCGGCTGCTCGACGTGTGGGGCATGTGGATTGCCGAGTAGGATCGCTCGCGGGGCGTTTGCCGGCAACTAGAGTCCTGTGGCTGCTCCGCCGATGGTGACTGGCCGGCGCAGAGTTGCCGGGCCGCGGCCCGGGCTTGTGATAGAAGGAAGCGTCGAAGCAGGCAGTCCGGAGGCGAAGCGTGAGGCGGTGGAACCTTGCTCTCGGTGTTGTGCTCGTCGCCACGGTGACTGGAGGCGGGCAGGGGGCGGCGAGCACTGCGACACCCCGGCTGCTGCGCTCCTTGTATACGCACAAGCGCGAGGTGGCGCTTACCTTCGATGACGGCCCTTCGCCCTATACGCCGCAGGTTCTGGCGACGCTGCGGCGCTTCCACGTTCACGCGACCTTCTTTCTGATAGGCGAGCAGGTCAAGGCGTACCCGCAATATGTGAAGGCCGAAGCCGCGGATAGGGACGAGCTCGGCAATCACACCTATTCGCACCCCGACATGGCCCAACTAAACGGCGCCGCCCAGCGCTGGCAACTCACCGAGACGAACGCCCTGATTCGCCACGCGTCCGGCATCCGACCGCACTGGTGGCGGCCGCCCTATGGCGCCGTCAATCCCTCCCTCTTGCGACTCGCCGCCGGCCTGTCGCTCCACACCATCACCTGGTCGGTCGATCCGCAGGATTGGGCGCTACCGGGAACCGCGGCGATAGTACAGAGGGTCCTCTCCGCAGTGAAGCCGGGCAGTGTGATTCTGCTGCATGATGGTGGCGGCAATCGAGCGGAGACCGTTGCTGCGTTGCCGCGTATCCTGCGCGGCCTTCACCGGCTGAGGTATCGGCCGGTGAGGCTCGGCCACCTTTTCTTCCCCAGAGCGCGAACCAGGCGCCGAACGTGACAGCGACCTCGGGTACGAGAACGTACCCGGCCAGGCGTCGGAGAGGATTCACCGGTGATGTGATGGCAATGGCGAACATCAAACCCAGCCCCGGCCACGCCATCCACCGCCGCAATCCTAGCCGGGAAAATGTTGCAACCGCGCTTAACGAGTACATGATTTGACACCCCCAATGAATCGCCCGTATGATCCGCCAGGAGAGTCTTTCGCCGGGAGAAGGTAATGGACGCCGAGCAGACGCTTCAGCACGTGACGCTCTTCAAGAACTTAACGCCCAAGCTCTTGAAGTCCCTGGCGAGATGGGCGGCTACCCGGACGTTTCAGCCAGGCCAGGAGATCGTCAAGCAGGGTCAGCAAGGAGTGGGGCTCTACTGCATCCAGTCGGGGCAGGTGAAGGTTACCCAGCAAACCTCATCCGGGTCGCGCGAGATTCGCACCATGGGCGCGGGGCAGTGCTTCGGTGAACTTTCATTACTCGACGATGCCCCCCGCACAGCAACCATTACGGCTCTAGAGACCACGACCACCGTTTCTCTCGACAAGATGCATTTTCTGGCCGAGCTCAAGACGTATCCGGAGATTGCGCTGGACATGCTGCCCATCCTGACGGGCTGGCTTCGCGACGCGGATCGCACCATCGCGGAGCTCAGCTAGCAGAAGCTAGAGGCGAACCGAACGAAGGCGACGGCCGGCGGCGTTCGCGCCACACGTCGAGGCTACGGCACCCAGCCGCGGCGCTCGCGCTGTCTAGGGGCGGCGGGACCTGATGACGATGGAGTGCGCGGTGAATTCGACCCGCTGTCTTCCCTCGTCGAGCTGTATCTCAAAGCCGACCCTCATGAGCGGGTCGGTAGATTGGAGGGACGCTCGCACAGCCTCCCGTTTGGCCGCCGGAGTTGCTGACCGTTCGAGCCAGGCTTCAACGTCATGGACCTTGGGAAAGAGAGCCTGGCGCTCCACCACGAATCCCCCCTGGTCGAGTAGGGCAAGCCACTCAACTACCGTCAAGTTCCGCACATGCGTGGAATCGCGCATCCTTTCCAACTGGTTGAGAAACGTATCGAGGACAGGATTCGCCGGGGAGATGGTGTCTTCCAGGAGGAAGATGCCACCGGGCTTGAGAACGCGGTGGACTTCTGTCACGAACAGGGGCACGTTCTGGAAATGATGGGCCGCGATGCGACACGAGACCGTATCGAACGTCTCTGGGGGAAAGGGCAGGGATTCGGCATCAGCTCGCTGAAACCGTATGTTGCCGGCTCGTTCGGCCAGATATGCCTCGGCCGCCCGCAGCATCTCCTCAGTGAGATCGGTGGCGATCACTTCGCGGTAGTGGGGCGACAGAGCCAGCGCGGTGTGCCCGCCGCCGGTAGCTACATCCAGGGCGATTCGGTCGAGACCGCCCTCGGCCCAGGACGCGAGTGTGACGAGATCCTCTCCCCCCGCGTGGGCTGGGGAGTACACGTACCGCTCAGCCGCTGGGCCGAACTGTTGTTGAATCTGTTGATTGTGCCGCATCGGGGGATCCGCCTCGATGATAGCCGCCCGCTGCTTCTTCTGGCACGACGCTTGCCAAGAGGCGCAGCGGACGTTCAGTCCCTTGTTCGCGCATTCCGGAGGCCGTACAACCCATGTCGTGTAGCTCGGGGTCGGCATTCACGAAGAGCTCGGACCAGCACATGGACTCGTAGTGGCGAACGGCCCATCGGGCGATACGCCGGCTGCCAGGTCGGCGTCGAGCCCTCTCGCCCGCATCGTCAGGCTGCTCGGGCCCGGTCTGATAACGGGCGCAGCCGACGATTGTCCTGCGTCGATCGGCACCTTCGCCCAGGCCGGCGCCACGTATGGCTATGCATTCCAGTGGACGGCGCTGCTGACTCTGCCCATGATGGCGACGGTCCAGTACATCGCAGCCAAAGTCGCAGTCGTGCACGGCGCGGGTTTGGCAGGCGTGATCCGCCAGCGGTATCCGAGCCCGGTGCTCTATATAGCGGTGACGGGATTGGTGGCGGCGAATATCATCAATGCTGGCGCGGACCTTGGCGCGATGGGAGCGGCTGTCGGCATGTTCGTGCCTTTCTCCGTTCGTCTATTGGTGATTCCCGTGGGCTTGCTCGTGCTTGGTTTTTTAGTCTTCGGAAACTACAACCTTATCGAAGGCGCCTTCAAGTGGCTAACGCTGGCCCTGCTTGCCTACGTGGCGGCCGCTTTTCTCGCCAAGCCGAACGTCGGCGCCATGCTGCAGGGCACGTTTCTGCCGCCGATCTCGCTGAACACCGCGTTTCTCAGCCTGACCGTGGCGGCGCTCGGTGGAAATGTCTCTCCGTATCTCTTCTTTTGGCAGGCGGATCTAGAGGTCGATGCCGATCAAGCCGAGCGCGGTCCTCTGCGTCACGGCAGCAAGCTGGCCTTGCACGCGCGGCTCGGAGGTGTCCGGCTGGACACGGCCATCGGGATGGTGTTCTCGAACATCATCATCTACTTCATCGAGCTTTCCAGCGCCGCCACGCTTCATGCCGGCGGCAAGCACCACATCTCGACAGCCGTCCAGGCGGCGGAGGCCCTTCGCCCATTGCTCGGTAACGCGGCAACCATTCTGTGGGCGATCGGCATCCTGGGCGCCGGGCTGCTGGCAGTCCCCGCTCTCGCGGGGTCGGCTGCCGACGCCGTCGCCACTACCCTGTCATGGCCACGCGGCCTGGGACAGAAGCTCGACCGGGCCAAACGGTTTTACGCGGTACTCGCCCTCGCCGTCCTGATCGCCATAGGTATCAATTTCCTCGGTGTTAACCCCATAGACGCGCTGGTATTGGCCGCGGTTGTCAACGGCTTCCTAACTCCCCCACTTCTGGTCCTGCTGATGCTACTGGCTAACCGCAAGGACGTGATGGGAGCTCAGGCCAACGGGTTTGGTCTCAACATTATGGGGTGGGGGACGGTGGCGATTATGTCGATCGCGGCCCTCGCCCTGCTCTACACGTTCATAGCGTAGAAATGGAGGAGTTATGGACCAACCGTCGTCGCCAGAAGGGACACCGGGACCTGGCGCCAGTGTCCTGGGCCTCGCCCTACTCGGTTCCATCCTGCTGTTCATCGGCTGGGCGTTGGCAATCATTCCGGCGTTTCACCACATTCATTCGATAGCGCTGGTGATCGCAATCGCGGTGGTGGGTAGCGGCGTGGCGCTCATTCCGGCCGGCCTGGATGTCTTTGTCCAGCCGGCCCCGGGGCCGGGAGAGAAGCGAGGAGTGTCGGTGCTGCTCGTGTCGTACTTGCCCGCGATCATTCTGTTTGTTGTCACGGTGACTGTTCTGCCGCTATCAGGGTGGATACGAGCCCTCGCTCTCCTCGCCGAAGGGGTCGGTCTCGTCGTGTATGCGTTTGCGTGGCGGCTGAACGTGTCGACCGAATGAGCAAGGCGAGAACCGTCAAACCGTCCGAAACCCCGCGCCGCGGCCCGGTCGCCTACCTTCGCGCGCTCGGTCCGGGCATTATCTCGGGCGCTTCCGATAACGATCCCACCACGGTGGGCACGATGGCAGTGCTGGGCGCTACGACCGTTTACGGCTTGTCCTGGTTGACCATTTTGATCTACCCGATGCTGGCCGTCATCCAGATGATCAGCGCGCAGGTAGGGGTGGTGGCCAAGCAGGGCTTGCAGCGGGTGGTTCGCGAACGCTACGGACGGAGGTGGGGGTTCTTGCTGCTGGCGTCGCTGCTGGTCGTCAATCTGATTACCATCGGAGCCGATCTGGAGGGCGGCGCGGCGGCGCTGGGACTGCTCTTTCACGTGTCCTGGCAGTGGTTCGTGATCCCTTTCGCGGCCGTCATGCTGACGATCATTACCCTCGGAAGCTATCGAGCCCTCGAGAACGTTCTCCAATATGTGCTCCTGGTATTCGTGGCCTACATGGCAGCCGCCTTCCTCGCTCGCCCGGACTGGGTCGCGGTGTTTCAGGCGACCATCCATCCCGCCCTGAAGTTCAACAGCACCTACGTCCAGGGCGCGCTGGCCCTGCTGGGCACGACGCTGACCAGCTACGCCTATGTGTGGCAGACGATCGAGGAGGCTGAGGAGAAACCGAAGGTGAGCGAGCTGGGATTACAGCGAGCAGATGCGGGCGTAGGGATGATCTTCGCCGTGGCAATCTTTTGGTTCATTCTTATCAGCACCGGCGCGACATTGGGGATCCACCACAAGCACGTGGCGACGGCGCAGCAAGCCGCCCAGGCGTTGGTACCGGTGGCGGGACCGCTGGCCGGTGACATATTCGCGCTTGGCCTCCTTGCGTCGGCCATCCTGGCGGTACCGGTCCTCGCGGCTACCAGCGGGTACGTACTTGGCCACGAGTTCGGATGGAAAGTGGGGCTTTCGAGAAAGATTGGCGAGTGCCCGGCGTTTTACGGCGCCGTGGCAGGAGCCACGGCGATAGCGGTCATCATCTCGTTCGTCGGAGTGTCTCCCATCCAGCTCTTGTTTGTGGCAGGGATGGCGGGAGGTCTCGGGACGCCCGTGAGTCTCGCTTTCTTGCTCCTCGCCAGTCGCGACAAACAGGTGATGGGAAACCATCGCATGAACCCGGTTCTGCTCGCCATGGGTTGGGTCACGCTGGTAGTGGTGACTCTGGTCAGCCTGTTCTTTCTGGCCCAGCAGTTCGGGTTCGTGCACGTTTAAGACAGGCGCGAGGCTTCGATCTGAACTCATCCTCCGTTGGGTACCGCGGTTCGATCCCCGTGTAGCGACGCGGCGGACCGCGCCGCATGTGATCACGTTGTCGGCAGCACATCCCAGAAGCACGACGTGGGAGCCGCGGTCCTCCCGAGACGAATCCGGGATCGATATATGGCTTATCGAACCAGCAGCGCCGCGTTCGGGGCGTGGTCGATCAGGAAGCGGGCCGTTTTGCCAATTGAGTGAGGCCCCGGCTTGCCCGGCCGGCCGCCCACCACGATCAAATCGGCCCGACGTTGCTCCGCGAGGCGAAGCAACTCGTGAGCCGTCCTTCCCAGCGCCGTTATCTCCTCGAGACGCTCATCGAGTACGCCCGCCTGAATCAGCGCCTGCCGCGCGAATTGGAGCGATGCCGTGGCGTTGTCGATCTCTGCCTGGAGCATCGACTCCTGATGAACGCCACGCGCTGACCGAAACCCGAGGTAAAACTCGCGGCCGTGATCGGGATCGTTGAGAGCAGCCGCGTCGATGACGTGCGCCAGGATCACGCGCGCGGCTTCGCGGAGAGGAGCAACATCACTGACTCTCCGAAAGAACATCTCACTTTCGCCGCCTTTCACCGCGATGAGGACAATCATAGCAGCGTCATTGTTGCCTAGCCGGCGGTGACCCACAAGCCGAGTGTGGCAGAAGCCAGGAGAACAGGTGTCACCACGGCACCTAGCTTGAAGTAATCCCAGGCCGAAACCTGCAGCCCCCGGCGACGCAGAAAGAACAGCCAGATGAAGGTTGCGAGCGAGCCGAGATGAGTGAGATTCGGGCCCAGATCGCAGCCGAGGATGGTGGAGTAGATCATATCGGGACGTATCGCCGAGGTGACGCCGTGGAGAGTGGGCACCATGAGCAGCGCCATGGGCAGGTTGTTGATCAGGTTGGAGCCGAGAGCAGTCCCGACGGTCGTGACAACGATCGTGGCTGCCGGTGAGCTCGACCCGGCGGAAGCTAGAAACTCTCCGAGGCGAGCGGTTACCCCGCCGTCATGCAGGCTCTGAACGACAATCAACATGCCGAAGATGAAGGCAAGGATGCCCAGGCTAATCTCACCGCGCAGCCGGCCGAGGTCGAGACGTCGAGACAGGCGCAGGT
>JBOGSL010000360.1:0-4026 GCA_050695395.1 Chloroflexota bacterium
CTCCGGTACCTTGCGGTGGCGTTGGGCTTTGGTGTGCTTGCGCTGATCTTGCGACTGGGGGGTATCGATCACCAGTCGCTGTGGCTCGACGAGGGATACACCTTGCTGTTCTCGTCCCTGCCACTGGACCGGCTGATCACCGTGGGCGGAGCGCACGAGCACCCGCCCCTCTATTACCTGGTGGTGCACGGCATCAGCGCTCTATATCATTCGTACCTGGTGCCCCGCGTGATTTCTGCTGTGGCGGGCGCGATCGCAGTGCCCACGATCTACGGGTTGGGGGCGCGCGTCTTCAATCGCCCGGCCGGTCTGGTAGCCGCGGGCCTCCTGGCTGTCGCTCCGCTCCACGTCTCGTACGGACAAGACGGTCGCGGTTACGAATTGGCGGGCCTCTGGGTGTTGCTGTCGTACCTCGGGCTCTTTGCCGCCCTGCAAGAGCGTCGAAGGCGCTGGTGGGTCATCTACGCCGCGGCTACGGTCTTGTGTCTGTACGGGGAGTACACGACCGTGCTCGCACTCGTTCCCCAGGTCGTCTTGCTGGTGTTGGCGCGGCGGCGGCATCTGCTGAAACCCATGCTGCTAAGCTGGCTCGCCGCGGCCGTGGCGTTCCTGCCCTGGATGGGCGTCCTGGTCGGAGATGCCTCAACCATCGCCGGCTCGTATTGGATTCCTCCTCCTTCACCCGCCGCCTTGAGCAGCACTATCCTGGAGTTTTTGGGATTGATGACGCCTTGCCCGAGCCCGCCCTGCACTGGACAGGAGGCAGCGATTACGGGGCTTGCCGGACACGAGTTGATAGTGGCAGGGCTTACCGTCGCCGTTGTGCTGTCGGTTACTGCATGGGCTCTACTGCGCCGGCGAGAGCCGCTTCTGGTTCTCTGCCTATGGCTCTGGGTCCCGTTTGCCCTGGTGCTGATCATTGCTTTTCGACGCTCGCTGTATCTCGATCGGATCTTTCTGGATGCCACCTACCCGCTCTATCTGCTGCTCGGGGCGAGCACGGTGACGCTGTGGAAGAAATGGCGGCCGGCGTCGGGAGTAGTTCTGGCGTTTGTGGCTGTTGGGTCAGTGAGTCTGACAAATGTATACGGGCAGCAGAGCAATCCCGACTGGCGCACGGCGTCCAGAGATCTTGTGGCCGCGTATCGGCCGGGTCAGCTTGTGATCTACCACCCGGGGGTGCTTCAGCCGATGGTCAGAGCGTATGTGCCGACGGCCTGGCACCCTACCGCGCAGCGCCCTCTGTGGTATCACAGCTATCTCGACGTTCCGGGCTGGCAGCATCGATACGCCGGGTGGACTGACGATCAGCTGCGGAACGTACAGCTCCGCGAGTCGACGAGGGGACGAAATGAAGTGTGGCTCGTGACGCAGGATTACACGGGACTGGGACAAACGCGGCACTGGCTGGCGATGAATGGATTTCAGCTCATCTTGAGCGAGATGTACTTCGGTGACACGCGAATAGAGCTGTGGGACCGGCAACCGGTACGCCAGTTCGGTCCGGTCGTAGTGCCGAGCGGCTTCGCCGGATGGAGGGTGGACAACGCGAACGTGACACGCGGGCTCGCGTCCGTGGACAGTGGGAGCAGTCTCAGCAGGAGTTTCCGCGTGCGAGCGGGCTCGACGTACGTGGTCAGCGCCGGGTTCCGAGGATTTGGCAAAGACCGTCCACAGATCGAGGTGCTGGTAAGAGATCGACACGGTCGGCCGCTCGATACCTACCGCGATCGCTACGGACGATTGCAGGACAGCTTTCCGAGAACGGAGTGGTACGAGCTGCCCAACAACGGTGTCTGGCTCAATGTGCCCTTTGGTTTTGTCGCTCCGCCCGGGTCCACGCGCGGCCGAATCGTCATTCGAAACTTCGCCGGCAATGCCAACTGGCGTGACGTGGCGGTCTACCGAGAGGCAGCCGGGTGACGGCGATGGTGGTGCAAGCGAAACGAACCGCGCCTCACGTCGCGCCGATGCAAGAGTGGCGGCGAGCTGATGGGCGCGAGTTCATCCTGCTGGGCGCCTACTTTCTCGCCCTGGTGCTGCTGGCGGACGCGCTCAACGTGCGACTCGGCGTCGAGCTGATGACGGTGGCCGTGCTCGTGGCGGCGGCGGCGATCACGCGGGCTCCGCGTCAGTTTGTGCGCGACTGGTGGTTCTTTCTCATCGGCCTGGTTCTATGGAACCTGAGCGGTCCCATCGCTGCCTACTCGCCATTCCCATGGCACCTGGATTTCATGCTGAATCTCGACCATATCATCGGCCTCGGTCATCAGCCGGCAGTGCTGGTACAGCACGCCTTCGCGACTCCCGGCCGCCTGGGCCCAATCGATTGGGCGAGCGCATTTTTCTATAACCTCCACGTGCCCGAGCCGTACATCGCCGGCTACTTTCTCTGGCGCCTGAGCCGGCTCGCTTACCTGCGATTCGCCGCTGCGGCCCTGCTGCTACTCGTTCTGGGACTGATCACCTTTATCCTCTTTCCGGCGGTTCCCCCGTGGCTGGCCACCAAGGAGTTTGGGCGCCTGCCGAATGTGACGAATCTCTTTGGCACCGTACTTCACGGGTACCCGATGCCCTTTCATGGGACGCCGATCTTCTACGTCTTCCATTTTCGAGGCGATCCGGTAGCGGCCTTCCCATCGGAGCATGCCGCCTTCCCCCTGCTCGAGTTTCTGGCGTTCAAGCCGCTTCTCGGCAAGCCGGGATGGCTTTACCTGATCTGGCCGGCCATCGTGCTGTTTGTCATCCTCTACCTGGGCGAGCATTGGGTTACGGATGCCCTGGCCGGCTGGGTTTTCGCGCTGGCAATCACGTTCGGAGTTCGACGTCTTACTGGCACCCATCTTGCTGGAATCGGCCGGACAGCCAAGCTCGCAAGCCGCTGACCGAATCGAGGTGATGACATGACCACCAGTTCTACCGACGTCACACTTACACCTCTCGTCTCATCGAGAGATCACACGCAGGGATCTCCTGACGCGCCGTACACGCTACTGGAGTTCGGCGACTACGAGTGCCCTTACTGCGGCACCGCCGAGCAGCCGCTCCACCAGGTCCAGCAGGAGCTGGGCGACCAACTCCAGTTCGCCTTCCGCAACTTTCCGCTCACCCAGATCCATCCCTATGCCCTTGAGGCGGCCGAAGCGGCAGAAGCGGCGGGCGGACAGGGCCAGTTCTGGAAGATGCACGACCTCCTGTACCAGAATCAGCGTCATCTGCGGCACGAGGATCTCCTGCGCTACGCCGCCGAGCTTCAGCTCGACCTCGACCGGTTTCAGCGGGACCTGACGGACCACACCTACCTTGGCCGCATACAAGAAGATGTCGAGAGTGGGGAGCGCAGCGGCGTCCCCGGAACGCCTTGCTTCTTCATCAACGGCGTTCGCTACGAGGGCCCGGCGCAGGCCGCGGCAATGATGGCGGCGATCGGACACAGCCAGGGAGAAGTTTGACCGCCGCGATCTTGATCCGTATGATTCGAAATGCGGAGCCGGTAGTGGCTTCTGCTGCTGAATGCGTACGACAGGACCCAGTGGATGGGGAATTCCCAGGAAAACGGGGCGCGGATCGATGTACTCGACCGGCAGATCATCGCGCTCCTCCAGCCCGACGGGCGTCGCGCCTTTTCGGATATTGCTCGCGAGCTAGGCGTATCTGAAGGCACCATCCGCCAGCGCTATCAGCGGCTCGTCAACGAAGGCGTGCTGCAGGTCGTGGGCGTAGCCGATCCGTTCAAAGTCGGCTACAACAACATGGCGATGATTGGGGTGAATATCGCCATCGACCAGGGCCGGAACATCAATGACGCAGCTCTGGAGATCGCGGGTTTCCCCGAAGTGAGCTACGTTGTTATGTCGACTGGCGATTTCGATCTGCTGGTCGAGGTAATTGTGGAGACGAACGAGGATTTCGTTTCGTTTCTCGCGGATAAGCTCCATCGCGTCGGCGGCGTGACGCGCACCGAAACGTTCATGCTCTTGCGCATTTACAAGATGAGCCTGGGCGGTTGGCGGCTGGTGCCTGCGC
>JBOGSL010000361.1:0-2260 GCA_050695395.1 Chloroflexota bacterium
TAGGACCACTCAACAAGGATGGCTCATCGACAAGTCCTCCTCTCATCTCGAATTTATATTGACAGCAGTGGAATCAGGGAGCTGATGCGCAAGGAGTACCAGCAGGGAGTGATCTGCGTGCAATTGCAGCAAATGGAGGCAAGGATATCTGGGCTGTCGGCAACGTTGGGAATGCAATAGCTGCTGATACCCCTTTGGCCGTGCATTGGAATGGACAACGGTGGAGTAACATTCCTGTGCCAGGGTTGCGGATTGGCGGCTTGAGCGACGTCGCCGTGGTTGCCAACAAAGTCTGGGCAGTGGGAACCCGTGTGGATCCGACGACGCAAAAGAGCACCGCGTTGATCATAACAACCTGTTAGGGAGTGCCTTGGTGACAGAAATTAAAAGTAGGAACCCCAACAAGACACTGCGTTCTCTACGATGTGTACGGACTAATATATCGAGATTTATTACTACTGTTTCTCAAATGATTAAGCTCACCTGGCAAGCGCAACCGCGGCACTTTGTGAGCTTGCTGTGCATCCAGTGCATTCAGGGACTTGTACCTTTAGCAACGGCATGGGTAACAAAAGTGCTTTTTGATCTGCTCGCGCTCAGCTTGCAGGGGCATGTCTACCTACAAGATGTATTTATATTGTTGGTCTTTCAGGTTACTCTGAGTGTTTGTAATCAGATCCTCAGCCCCATGAGTCAATATCTGAAGCAAGAATTGGGGCGCAATCTCTCGCTCACGATCAAAACAAATGTCTATCAGAAACTCAATAGTCTAAGTGGCCTAGCCTGCTTTGAGGATCCGCGCTTCCATGACACGATCCAGGTAGTCGCGAATGGCGCTCAGTTTACTCCCCAACAAGCGTTGGCAGCTTTTATTTCGCTGATTCAGGGGGTGATTACCGTCAGTGCTTTCCTCGGAGTGCTCCTCGCCTTTAGCCCACTTCTGGCCGCTATTGTCGGCATTGCCACTCTACCCCAAGTGTATGCCCAGTTGAAATTTGGTCATCAACGCTTCCGTATTGCCTTCGGCAACAGTCCAAAAGAGCGCCATGCCGCGTATTATGGGCAGGTGCTTTCTTGGGTACAATATGCTAAAGAAGTGCGCCTGTTTAACCTGGGCGATTATTTCTTGAAGCATTTTGTGCAGACCACGCAGGAGATCTATCAGACGCAACGGAGCCAACAAAAACGGGAGATGCGCTGGCAGGGAGGACTATCTGTATTGACCAGTTTGGTCGCAGCAGGAGCTTTTATTGTGGTTGTTTTGCAAGCTTTTGCAGGCAAACTTAGTATTGGGGATGTCTCTTTATACACCAGTGCAGTCGTCAGTGTACAGAGCACGCTCATAGGCATCGTTTTTGGTTTGTCTCAATTGAATGAGAATGCTCTCTTTTTTCGTCAATATACCGACCTGCTGGATTTGCCAGAACAGATTCAGATGAGCCGCTCTCCACATCCTGTTCCTACCCTTACGCGCGGCATCACTTTGCGCCATGTCTCGTTTCGTTATAGCGAGCAACATCCTTGGGTATTGCGCCATGTCGATCTGTTTCTGCCCGCTGGCGAATGTCTCGCTCTGGTTGGCTTAAACGGGGCTGGTAAAACCACGCTCGTGAAGCTCTTGACGCGTATGTACGATCCCACAGAAGGAGAGATTTTGTGGGACGGCATCGATCTACGCGAATTCGATCCAACTGCACTGCGCCAGCACATCGGGACAATCTTTCAGGATTTCGCTCACTATGATCTCTCAGTTCAGCACAATATTGGCCTGGGTGAAATTGCAGAGATGGAAAATTTGCCCGCTGTGCAACAGGCGGCCACTAGAGCAGGTGTCCATCAGCGTATTCTTGCGTTGAGCGAAGGGTATCAGAGTGTTCTGAGCCGTTGGCTCGCGAAGAAGGAGGCCGTAGGCGTGGACCTCTCTGGAGGTGAGTGGCAAAAGATTGCCCTGGCGCGGATGTTTATGCGTCACGCTGATATGCTGATGTTGGATGAGCCTACCGCAGCGCTGGACGCGCAGGCCGAATACGAATTGTATCTCCATTTTCGGGAACTGATGAGAGGAAGAACTTGCCTCTTAATTGCTCATCGTTTTAGTACTGTACGCATGGCTGATCACATCGCAGTGCTCGAACACGGTTCGATTATTGAGTATGGACAGCATGAGGAACTGGGAGAGCAAGAGGGAACGTACGCGAGACTCTATGAGATGCAGGCGGCCAGCTATAAGTGAGGCTTCTCACATAGAGAAGTGTCAGAA
>JBOGSL010000362.1:0-3449 GCA_050695395.1 Chloroflexota bacterium
CCCTAAGACATGTCCCCCCTCCCGCGAGCAGGCGGGGAGTATGCGGACCACGCCCCCTAAGACATGTCCCCCCTCCCGCGAGCAGGCGGGGGGCACGGGGGGCCGCAGGCCCCCCGAAAATGATTCCCCCCTCTCGCTGTAAGCTTGAACAGCGAGAGGAAGCATCCCTGGCGAGCGGCACACCCGCTCGCCCCTACCATATATGCGCATTGCGTTTCTTGGCACGAGAGGCATTCCGGCCACCTATAGCGGTTTCGAGACCTTCGTCGAAGAGCTGGGTTCCCGGCTGGCTCAACGCGGTCACGAGGTCACCGTCTACTGCAGGCGGCACCACACCGTCGACCGGCCTGCCTCGTACCGCGGCATGCGCCTCGTGTACGTGGGCGGCATCCGAAGCAAGCATCTCGATACCCTCAGCCACACCGCCGCCGCCTGCCTCCATGCCCGCGACCAGCACTACGAAATAGCCGTGCTGTGCATCTCGGGGAACAGCCCCCTCGCGCCGCTTTTGCGCTCCACGGGCGCGCGCGTCGTCCTCAATGTCGACGGCTCGGATTGGCGACGGCGCAAGTGGCGGGCGCCGGCTCGCGCCTACCTCCGCCTCAGCGAGCGTCTCGCCGGCCGCTTCGCCGACGTCACCGTTACCGACTCACGCACCATGCAGGACTTCTATCGAGAGAGCCTCGGTGCCGAAACGGTGTGCATCGGCTATGGCTCCGATCTGCCTGCCGCTGAGACCGGCATTCTCGACCGGCTGGGCCTGACCCGCCGCGGATACATTCTGTTGGTCGGCAGGCTGGTTCCCGAGAATCGCGCCGATCATCTGGTCGATGCCTATTCCCAGCTCGATACCCAGCTCCGCTGCGTGATCGTGGGCGACGCCCCGTACTCCCGGCGCTATATCGCCGCGCTCAAGCAGCGCGACGCGCGCGTGATGTTCCCCGGCGGGATCTACGGGCCTGAGTATCGTGAACTGATGCACAACGCTTATCTGGTGGTGCTCTGCTCGGAGGTTGGCGGGACGCACCCCGTCCTGCTCGAGGCCATGTCGGCCGGCAACTGCGTTGTGGTGAACGACACCGCGGCGAATCTCGAGACGATTAGTGACGCCGGCATCCCCTACGAAGGCTCGCGCGGGGGCGCGGCCCTCGCGCCCATCCTCCGTCGTTTGATCGACCGACCGGACGTGGTTGAGAGCTATCGGGAGATCGCGGCGCGTCGCGCGCGCGAGCACTACGCGTGGGAGACCGTTACCTTGCGCTACGAGGACCTCTTTCGGTCGCTTGCCGCCTCCCCGGCGGTGCAGACCGCGTCTCAGGTGGATTGATGGTTCGCCGCTACCATCCTGCCCTGCTCACCAGCATGTTCCTGGCGGAGTTGGTCCTCACCCTCGGCGCGCTCAAGATTGCCGAGATCGTGCGCCTCACTCTGAAGACCGGCCTCGAGCAACGCGACCAGTTCATAGCCCTGCAACCCTGGATCTACCCGCTCGTGCTGGCCATCTGGGCGTTCTTTTTTCTCCTCCTGGGAGCGTTCGATGTTCGCCGCCGCGGCTCGCTGCTCACCGATATCGGCACCATCGTTCTCTCGGTCACCCTGTCCATGTTCGTGCTGGCCAGCTCCTTCTATCTGCTCGCGCTCCAGCCGCCCGACGCGCCCTCGCGCCTCTACATGCTGTACTTCTACCTCATCGATCTCGCGCTGCTGATTGCTCTCGAGTTCGGCACGGTGCGGGCGCTGACCATCCTCCGCCGCGGTGGGCGGCATGTCCGGTCCATCCTCCTGATCGGAGGCGGTGTGCGAGCCCGGCAGGTCGCCGTGCGGTTGGAGGGCCGGGATGAGGCGCGTGTAGCCGGCTACCTGGCCGGACTGGAAGACGATGCGGTCCCTGGCCTCACGAGACTGGGCGAGCCGGCCGACGCTCTCGAGCTGGTGCGCGACAGAACGGTGGATGAGGTGATCATCACGCTGCCCGCGGAGTCTCATCCCGAGTCTCTGCGCCTCGCCGCCGAGCTACGGGAGACGGGTGTGCCCGTGCGGATCATGCCGGATGTGTTCGAGATGGTTGCCATGAAGGCGAGGGTGGACGATTTCTACGGCTTGCCCTTGATCAGCGTCACGGAGCCCAGCATTGGCCCGATGCAGTCGCGCGTGAAGCGCGCCTTCGATCTCGTTATCGCGGGCTTGCTCACCATCATCCTCTCGCCCCTCCTGCTCGCGATCGCTCTCTGGATACGGCTTGACTCGAGCGGCCCGTCGATCATCCGTCAGATGCGAGTCGGCGCGCGAGGCCGGGACTTCGCTATGTACAAGTTCCGCAGCATGTGCTGGCAACCGGCCGCGCTCGATGACGCTACCGAGAAGCAGCCCCTCGACCCGCGCATCACGCGGGCCGGGCGGTTTTTACGGCGTTCCAGCCTCGACGAGCTTCCCCAACTCTGGAATGTGCTGCGCGGAGAGATGAGCCTCGTCGGCCCCCGCCCCGAGTTGCCCGCCATCGTGGCAAGCTACGAGCCCTGGCAGCGCAAACGCTTCAACGTTCCACCCGGCATGACCGGCTGGTGGCAGGTCAACGGCCGTGCCGACCGTTCCATGCATCTCAATACCGAGATCGACCTGTTCTATCTCCAGAACTACTCGATCCTGCTGGACCTGCGCATCCTGGCCCGCACCGTCGGAGCTGTCATACGTGGCAAGGGCGCGTACTAGCAGAGGCAGCGAAACACCGGCTACCGCAACGCCTCTTCCACAAACGCCCGAAGCCGCTTCACCATCGCGTTCGTCTGGTCGAGGTCCAGCTCCGCCTCAGTCTGAGT
Organism: Chloroflexota bacterium; assembly: GCA_050695395.1. Lineage (GTDB taxonomy): Bacteria > Chloroflexota > UBA5177 > UBA5177 > UBA5177 > JBOGSL01. The sequence goes on from JBOGSL010000362.1 coordinate 2,817, forward strand.
TGCCTCGTATCGAAGGGTCGCCGCGAATGGAGTGAGCGCGATCAGATCCTCTGTGGTGGCAGGGATTTCAAATCCCTCGGCCGCAACTAGCTCCGCTAACATCCCCATGTCGTGGCTGCGCGGATAATCAACGTTGCGGTCAGCCAGGAGGGCCTTGAGAAGTTTCTCGGCAGCCTGCTGGTAGTGGAAGCTCGCCGAGGCTAGCCTTTCGTTGGCTCGCAAGAGATGCGCATCTTGCTCGTCGCCGGTCGCGATTCCTAGCAGTTCTCGCGCTCGGTCACGCGGTGTCATGGAGAACCACTCCTTCTTTCAGCGCGTGATGCAACATAGTGCCTCGCAGGTCCTTCCGCTCTTCCACATCCGCCTCTGAGTACACCACTATGTCGACCGCCTGGTGGAGATGCGACAAGACTCCGTAGAGCCGCACAGTTTCTGCGTAGTTACTGAACTCGCCCGGCAGGATGACGAGCAAATCCAGATCGCTTCGTGTGTCGAAATCGCCCCGGGCGTATGAGCCAAAGAGGATGATCCTGGCCGGATTCGCGGCCTCGACCAAAAGGCGCGTCGCCAGTTGAATCTTCTCCTCGACTTCCGCCGGAATCTGTTTGAGCATACCGTCTCGATCCTCGCCAG
>JBOGSL010000363.1:0-1760 GCA_050695395.1 Chloroflexota bacterium
CGCTAGCGCGGAGCAAATCGAGAAGGTGGTACGGCTCAACGTGGTTTCGCCGATCCTTCTGAGCAAATGTGTCTTGCGGTCGATGATGGCCGACGGCGGCGGCGGCCGCATCGTCAATCTGGCCTCGATCGTTGCCTTTACGGGATATAGCGGGCTGTCCGTTTACGCCGCCACCAAGGCATCGATGATCGGCTTTACTCGTTCGCTGGCCCGCGAAGTCGGCCGAGCCGGCATCACCGTGAACGCGGTAGCACCGGGCTTTGTCGATACCGAGATGACCAAGGGATTGACCGAAGAACATCGTGAGCAGATCGTGCGGCGCAGCGCCTTGCGCCGGTTGGTCGAAGTGGAGGATGTCGCCGCTTCGGTCGAGTATCTGCTCAGCGACGGCGCCCGGAACATCACGGGCACGGTCCTCACCGTTGACGCGGGGAACACCGCATGAGCGCAGCACCCAGCACAATTGGGCCGACAGCGGCACGGCCTGGCGCGTCCGTATCGCGGGCCTGGCTGCGAGCGCTAGAGTTGACGGCGTCCATTCCTCGCCAGCGCGAGCGCGTCCTGCCTGCGGTCATCGACGAGTTGGGCCATCGCCTGGGCGACAAGCCCGCGTTGCTCTCCGACCATGAGTGCTTTAGTTACCTTGAGCTAGCCGGCCGCGCTCGGCGGTACTCTCGCTGGGCGCTCGCACAGGGGGTAGCAAAGGGCGATGTGGTCGGCCTGCTGATGCCCAACCGCCCCGAGTATCTGGCTGTCTGGCTGGGTATCACACGCGTGGGCGGAGTCGTCGCCCTGCTCAACACCAACCTCGTCGGTCAGTCCCTGGCACACTGCATCCAAGCCGCTGCGGCAAAACACCTGATTGTCGCTGCCGAGCTTGCCGAGGCGCTGGACACGGCCCTGCCTCACTTCGCTACGCCTCCGCAGGTGTGGATTCACGGCGGAAGACGCGACTGGTGGGATAGGCGTCTCGCCTGTCCAGGACCGGCGGGACGCCGGTCCCACCTTGATGAGCAGATCGAAAACCTCTCGGCCGCGCCACTGGAAGCCGGGGAGCTACGCAACATCACCATCGACGATCGTGCGCTGTGCATCTACACATCGGGCAGCACGGGAATGCCGAAGGCCGCCAACGTCAGCCATGCCCGCGTGATGCAGTGGGGGTTGTGGTTCGCGGGCATGATGGACGCGCAGCCGAGCGACCGCTTGTATAACTGCCTGCCCATGTATCACAGCGTTGGCGGCGTGCTGGCTCCGGGCGCGATGCTGGCGGCCGGCGCCGCGCTGGTCGTGCGCGAGCGCTTCTCCGCGAGCCAATTTTGGAGCGACATCATCCGCTGGGAATGTACCGCATTCCAATACATCGGCGAGCTTTGCCGCTATCTGCTGCATCGTCCCCATGCGGAGAATGAAACCGCGCACCGCCTTCGGCTCGCTTGCGGCAACGGCCTCGCGTCCGGCGTGTGGGAGGCGTTCCAAGATCGCTTCCGCATCCCGCAAATCCTTGAGTTTTATGCGGCCACGGAGGGTGGTCTCTCTCTGTTCAACGTGCAGGGAAAGCCCGGAGCCATCGGCCACATTCCCCCGTATCTGGCGCATCGCTTCGCGCCGGCGCTGGTCGCCTTCGACTTCGACCAGGGCGAGCCGATCCGTAACGCGAACGGTTTTTGTATGCGCTGCGGCGTCAACGAGCCGGGTGAAGCGATCGTCAAAGTGCGGAACGATCCAGCCAGCGCCGGCAGTCGCTTCGAGGGCTACAC
>JBOGSL010000364.1:0-6347 GCA_050695395.1 Chloroflexota bacterium
GCTCGGCGTCATGCCGAGCCCCGCCCTCCTCCTGGAGTCACCATGAAACTTTTTTACGAACTTGAGGCAAAGGGCAGCGTCCTTGGTCACGAGTTCCGCGACCATGTGGTCGACCTGCCCGAGGAGATCGCCGCGCTCGTGCTAGCCAACCCGCTCTGGCGGGAGGCGCGAGCCGAGGACCTCCCCAAGAAGCCCAAGGTGAAGCATGACTAGCTATCCGATGCGAGTCGACGAGTACCAGGTCGAAAATGACGGCACCGGCAGCCTGCCGGTCCGCACCGGTGGGGTGGCCACCAAGGCCATCGCCGCTGGGGTCACCGGCAACACCGTCATCAAGGGCGGTCCCGGCGTACTCTGCCGGGTGCTGGTGACGACTGCCGGCACCGCTGCCATGTCGTTCGAGGACGGTAGTACGGTGATCGGGGTTATCCCTGCCAATACCGCCGCCGGAACCATCGTCGACATTCAGATGCCGGCGGCAGGCTCCATCGTTGCCATCGGGAACGCCGCCAATCCAGCGGTTACCGTCGCCTTCATCTAATGCCGGCCCTTCTCTCGACGGTTGCCGAGTTCCAGCAAAGCTCCCTGGGCGCTGCCCTGAAACCCTACTACCCTACGGCCACCGGAGCGCTCGACCTCGAGCTATTCAGGGCCAGCGCGGAAGTCGATCGGATAACCGATCGACGGCTGGCGGTTCCCCCGCTCAGCCAGATCAGCACCACCGCCAGCGCCGGCGACATGCAACTGAACCTCGAGGATGTGACCAACATCTCGCAGGGTGATGTGCTGTTTCTTGTGAACAGCGGCCAAACCGTGCAGGTACGAGGAGCGGAGCTTACTTTGCCCGCCGAACCCAACGGTAACGCATACGCAGGCACCGTCCACCTCGCCGAGCCCATCGAAGTTGACCTGGCTACCGGCTCACCAGTACAGGTCTATCGCCAGACCTTCTACGAAATTCGTGGCAAGGCCACCAACGAGATCGACGACGCCGTGCCCATGTCCCAGGAAGGACAGTTGGCCCGGATGCACGCCCCATTCCTCCGACGGGGAGCCTCGGGTCGGACCATTTTCCTCGAGTCGTACCCGGTAATCGAGCTGCATGCGGCATTCGAAAGCCTGCCCTGGTCCAATACCGAGACCACGGTCGACCTCACCGCTTCCTACCTGCTTCCCGAGCAGGGTTGGTACCGGCTGCCGGTAGGTTTCTACAACCCGATGGCCACCATCTGGCGAACGCAGTATCTGGCGGGTTTTTCAACGATCCCCTACGATCTGCGCGATGCCGTGCATAACCTCCTGGCCGAACGCCTCATGCGCGGCCAGAACCCGCTAGGAGCCAGCAGCATCAGATCGGGCGATCAGGCCTATACCAATCCTGGCCTGATCTATCGACAGCGAGCCCTCGAAATACTGACCCAAGGGAAATACATCCGGACGTGGCGATGAATGCCGGGCTGCCGGTGCTCGCTCACACCGAACGACGGCCCGGAGCGCTCAGCCCCGGCCAGAGAGCCGGTTCCACGGTTCACCTCACGCAGTTGACCTGCCGCCAACTGCTCGGCACGCTGCTCCAGCCGGTGAGCGCGCAGTTGGTCATCGAGCAATTCGGGATCTCCGCGGCCAACGTCTACCAGCTCCGCCGCATCTACGCCGACTGGCCGGCCGGCAATGCGGAAGATTTCCCGGTCATGCCCCAGGACCAGCTCGTCTTGCCCGCCGGTTCCTACACCGTGGTGGGCGTCCAGCCTTTTCCCGGCGACCACCTGCTCCTCCTGGTCGAGGTGCCTCTGCCATGACCCAGCCGAAGATTTCAATGCTGGATAGCCAGCTTACCTTCGATGAAGACTCTCTGGCTGCGCTCAAACGTCTCGCCGCTTGGCAGGCTAGAGGCTACGCCGCCACCCGTTTCGGCACCATCCTGGCAGGACGCCGGCTCAAGAGCCTGATCCGGGAAGAGTTTCAACCGCACAACAACACCGGGGCAAGTATCAAGACGTTGTCGGTGCGGACCTCCGCAATGGTTGTGCGAATCACCATGGGCGGCGGCATGCCCTATGTCGAGGACGGCTTTCCGCCCCACGTGATCCCCGCCCGCACCGAAAAATTACAGGGATCAGAACGACGCATACCGCTCCACTGGGAGGAAGGTGGCCAGGACTACTTCGCCATGTCGGTCGACAACCCTGGATATAAGGGTGATGACTTCGTCGGTCGTGCCCTGGACCGCCTGGACATCAACGAGGTCATGGCGGGCATCACCGAACGCTTACTGGCGCCGCTGCCATGAGCATCGCCGTTTCCGTCGATGACTCGAACTATCAAGCGATCATCACGGCCATCCAAACCATCGCGCTGGAAACCGCCGGACTGGGCCTCACTACTGCCGCGAGCAAACTCTACGAAATGCCCTTGCCGGCGGAGATCGATGCCGCCGGCTACCCCTTCCTGGTGGTGCGCTGGGGCGATAACGCCAATCCTGGCGGATTCGTCAATCGCGAGCCGGGAGTCACCGAGCCCTGGTGGCGATTTGACTGCTTCATCATCTACCCACACGATCCCAGCCATCCGAACTACGCCGTGGCGGCCGATGCACTGGTGAAGATCGTCACCCAATTTACCGCCGAGTACGACCTGACGGCGACCTGTGCGCAGGCGTTCGTCATCGATCCTCACCTCACCTACCTCCGCATGAGCGGAGCCGAATATTTTGCCGTTGCCTGGACGATCGAGGCCCGCGAGGCGCTGAACGTTCAGTACGAGTAAGGAACCATGGTGGATAAAAAGCGCCCCAAACGGCCCAAAACTCTCTGTCTCGACTGCCGTCATCACGACGACGGCCGGTGTCCGCTGCTGCGGCACCATCTCGCGGTTGCCCCCGAAGCAATCGTCATTGCCTGCTCCGCCTACCATAAACAATCTCCAGGAGTAATTGATGCCAACGTATAACCAGATCTACGTCCCTCCGGCGAGGCAGCAAATCGCCTGGGGACTCGAGGACACCACCGCTGGAACGCCTCCCACCACGTTCCAGGTCGAACGCTGCAAGCCGAGTCTGGCACTGATGTCGGACATGTACAAGCCGGAGGAGTACTTCGGAACGGGAGTCTCGACCACGGATTGGATCGAGATGACCCACCACGCCGAGCTTACCTTGCAGTTCGATGTCAACCTGTCCGGTCTGTGCCCCTCGGCCATCATGTCCATGCTCGGCGATGCCGCCAATACCGGTAGCGCCGACACGGTCAGCGGCACGAGCCCGTACATCCACACCGGCGTCGGCGGGGTCAAGGGGACGCGCTGCAACACGTACAGTTTCCCCTACCAGACCGGCTCGGGTGACGTGCTGCACCTCACCTACGGCACCGTCGATAGCCTCAAGGTGACCTGGGCGCCGAACAACCCACTCAAGGCTGAGCTGAAGGCCATCTGCTTCTTCCCAGACGCGGACGCCGTCATGCCGACGGTGACCCAACCGCCGAAACTCGACCGAGTCACGAGCTACGCCGGTGTCTTCAACCTGCAGTCCTCAGCAGGAACCGCCTACGCCTCCAAGGTGCTGTCGGGCGGGCTTACCATGACGCGGAATAGCAAGGTCACGTTCTCCACCTCGAGTGGTACGCAGCAGCCTCTGGACATCATCCCCGGAGAGCTGACCCTGACGCTCGACTCCATCGATCTGTTCTACGATGGCATCACTAGCGGCCATCCCTACTACGACTTCCTGCACAAAACGGCCTTCGGTACCAGCTCCAGCCCCAACACCCTCAAATGGACCGATGCCAGCGCCCAATCGCTCGAGATAGACTTCTGGCCGGCGAAGTGGAATACGGACGTGAAGTTCGCCGAGACCGACAACAGCCTGCGGATCCAGGGTGGCATCGAGACCTACCAGGACTACACGACGGTGACCGGAACGCCCGGTGCACTCACCGCGCCCAGCAAGATCGTCGTCTCCAACGACGTGGCAGGAGCATACATTGTCTAAGCCGAAGTTCCTGGAAGAAGACCTTCCCGGTGGAGGTCATGTCAAGGTTCCCACCCAGTTGGGCTTTCGTGCCACGTCCCTGATCAACAGCGCTGCCAACCCAACCCGCATCACGGGCACGGATGCCAAGGGCAATCCCGTTACGGCCACGGTGTTCGACATTCACATGATGGCTTTCGAGATGGTCATTCAGTCTCTGGTCGACTCTCGAACCAGTTGGACCGTACGAGACGAGGACGGAGCCCTGCGTCCCCGCGATCGCACCACCCTGGAGGAAACGCCGGAGATCGCCGGCGATCTCCAGTGGCTGGGGGCGCGTCTCCTGGAAAGCGCCATGGGCAACAAGCAGAGCGCCGAGGGAAACTCCGGAGCATCGAACGAGAAGGCCAGATCCGAGCCGCCTGCCAAGGCCAAGAAGTCAGCTTCGTAGACGAAGCCGGAAGGCCGGATCAGGATTTGTACGAGGCCTGGTACTGCCACATCCTCGGCTGTCTGCCGGTCGAGGGCGGCTTGGACGCCCAACCCTACGACGTGCTCCAGTTGCTGCTCCAGATCAAGAGCATCCAGAGTGAAGAGGATGCGCGAGCCAGTAAGCCCTAGGGGTTGATGGCCCCGGTCCAGCGCATCGCGCCGCCCTGCAGCGTCTTGCCGGTATCGACCGTGCCGTTTTGCGTCCCGCCGTAGAGGCTGATATCGAGGCTGGGATTCCCCGCCTTGATGGGGTCGAGCAAAAGGGTGACATCGCAGCGTTCGCCGGGCAGAATCTGCCCGAAGGCCCAGGCATTGCCATCACCGCCCACGTCCACCTGGGAAGGGTTCAGGTCACAGCTCGAGGTGACGGTGTTCATCGTCCAGCTTCCGAGTCCCTGCACCCAGAGAACCATGTCGCTCATCGCTCGACCGGTGTTGAGCACCTTGATGCGGGCCGTGATCGACTGGCCCATGTACTGCGTCGCCGGAAGGCTGCCGGAAGCTCGGACGCGGTAGGGCAGAACGGATCGATGCACCGCGGGAGTTCCGCCACTTCCGGTAGCGGCGTGCGAGCTACCACCACCACCTGAGATTGCGGCAACCACCACCAGGAAGATCAGCGCCCACGCGCCGGCGCCCACGATCGCCACGCCCTTTCCCCAACCGGTCCGTCGCCAGAGGCGGCCCAGCAGGAACCAGAGCGAGCCGTACCACCAGATCTTCCAGAGTCCTTTCATGAGGACATCCTACCCGGCTACCGGTTCTCCGTCAACCCCGAAAGGAGCCGCCCATGCTGGCAGAAGACACCGCTCGTTTAACACTGCTGGTTAATGGCAAATGGGGCGGCTTCTTTGGTCTGGGCGCAGCCCAACGAGAGATGCACGACCTGGGGACCCGCCTGCACGAGTCCATGGCCAGCGGTCTCAAGGGCAAAGCCATTCTGGCTTCGGATTTGGGTATCGGCATCGGTGGCTTAGCGGCAAGTGCCATCGCGGGAACCGCGGTCGTCGCCTCGTCCTTCCAGACCATGACCCAGAAGATCCAGGGCAACACCGGAATCACCAATGCCCAGCTAGCCCAGGTGCGGCAGGAAATCCTCAAGCTCGGCAGCGAGGGATCGGTGAGCCTGACTGACCTGGGCGGAGCCTTTCAGCAAGCCTCGAACGAAGGCTACCGGGGCGCGGCCGCCATGAACGTGGTGAAGACCGCCTGGAAGGCGGCCATTGCCACCGGTGGCAACGCGAAGGACATCACCAGCACCCTGACCCTGGTCCTCAAGGACTTTGGCATCAGCGCGATGCATGCCGGTCGGGCCATGGCCATCATGATGCGCGCCGCCGCCAGCGGCGACACCACGCTCCCCGACGTTGCCGCCCATTTCTACAAGGTTTCGGTGATGGCCTCGGGTATCCATATGCCCCTCGCCACAGCCGCGGCCTCATTCTCCGAGCTGACTCGAGCCACCCACAATGCCGGCATTGCCCAGACCTACTGGTCCGGGATGATCACGCACATGCTCAATCCCACTAAACAGGCCACCACCTTGATGGAGGGATTGAAGCAGGCCACCGGGATCGATCTGCAGAGTGCCTTCCAAAAATTCGCCAACGGCCAGATGTCCTTCACCAACGTCATGGCGCTGGCCCGCAAAGCCACTGAAGGCAACACCGCCGTTATCTACAAGCTGTTCGGGGGCATCCGGGGTGGCATTGGCGCCGTCAAGTTGCTGGGCAACGGCTGGCACGACTATCTCTCGATTGCCAACCAGACGGCCCACAGCAACAACCTGCTGCAGCATGGCTTCAGCGCCATGCAGGGGACGATCTCCTACCAGATGGACACGCTCAAGAACAAGGTTCAGGTAGCAGCGGTGACCATGGGAACAGCC
>JBOGSL010000365.1:0-1713 GCA_050695395.1 Chloroflexota bacterium
GCCCAAGAACCCAAACGTCTCCGGCTTCCCTTCGCCACGGGCCGCCCGGGCCCCGGCGGCATTGCGCCCCAACACGATGAGCCACGTCTTGTCGGGGTGCAGCGCCAGGTTGAACTTCGCAAAAAGCACACGAAGGTCGACGAGGAACTGCTCGGCATCAGACTTGTGCTCGAACCCGGCGACAAAGTCGTCGGCGAACCGCACGATGATCACGTCACCGTGGGCGTGCTTACGCCTCCACTGCCGGACCCACCGGTCGAGGACGTAGTGGAGATAGACGTTGGCGAGTAGTGGGGAGGCAGATGCCCCTTGGGGCGCTCCCTCGTCGCTCGCCGTCCACTCCTCTTCCTCGATCACCCCTGCGTTCAACCACTTGTGGATGAGCCGCAGGACCCTTCTGTCTGCTATCCGGTGCTCCAAGAACTTTCTCATCCAGGAGTGATCAAGCTTGGAAAAGAAGTCGCTGACATCAGCGTCGAGCACCCAGGTCACCTTCTTCCGCTCGATCCCGACCGTCAGCGCATCGAGTGCGTCGTGGGGACTTCGCCCCGGCCGGAACCCATAAGAGAAGCCGAGGAAGTCGGTCTCATAGATGGCGTTCAGCACCTCCACCACCGCCCGTTGGACGATCTTGTCCTCCAACGTGGCGATGCCGAGCGGCCGCTGCCGCCCTGTCGGTTTCGGGATGGACACCCTCCGAGAGGGACTCGCCCGGTAGGCCCCGCTGTGGACCCGTGCGAGCAGGTCTTCGAGGTTCTCTCGAAGATTCTCCCCGTAGGCGTCCCACGTCACCCCGTCCACTCCCGGTGCGGCCTGCGGGCGGATCGCCACGTAGGCCCTCCAGAGACGGTCGAGATCGACGTGGTGCAGCAGTGCGGTGAACTTTGCGTCCTTGTCCTTCCGTGCTACTCCACGCACACGGTCGAGCCCGCTTGACACGCCTTGCCCGGCACTGAGTCCGGGGCGTGGTAGGTCGCCCGTGTTCTCCTTGGCCAGCCCCCTTTCCTCCACCACCTCCGCAGCGCTGGCCGTAGCCATCGCCTTGTTCGGCGGCTTCGTCGGTACTACGGGGCTGTCAGACTTCCCACGTTCGTGCATCTCAGGATTGCGGCCTTGGCCTTGCCTGAGCGGCCCGCCACCTGATCACGGTGATGGGCGGGGACGAGATCTCCCGGTTCTCGCACATGGAGACTTCCGTACATGCGCAGGTTCCTCGACCGCGCAGGGTCCGACGACAGCTTGCGATAGCGCTGCCGCCGATGTTGCCTTCCGCCTGGATCGACAGCGTCGGCACCCAGAACTCCTTGATTTCGCGGCTCACTGGCTGGCCTGTACGTACCCCGGGCCAACGCTTCGCCTGCGCCCTTGCGGGCACCGACGCACGGCTCGGGGCCATCGTGGATCGCTACTCCTTCGATGTAGAGCGTTCTCATCTCCTTCTCCATGCCGGTTTATCCCGGCGCTCCGACCCTTCAGGTCGAGCCCCAGCGCCAGACTGATGCGATGAAGGACCGCGGCGCGGTCCCCGCGTGACTGGCACGGACTGAAGCGAGCCAGCCGCCTCCCAAGAGGGAAAAGCGATGGTCGCGACGCAACTACTCGTCGTCTACGAATGCCCCGGATGTGGAGATCGCTCCCTCGAGCGCCGCTGTGCGGAGTGCAACCTGTTCTGCTCGCGCCTCGGAGAGGGCGGGTGCTGCCCCTCCTGTGGGG
>JBOGSL010000366.1:0-2833 GCA_050695395.1 Chloroflexota bacterium
GGCGTGGGCGTAGCAGTTGACTGACGTGAGGCGTACGCGGGCAAAAGCTCCGCGAACAAACGTACTCGCCGATTCACGTGCGCCAGAAGTCGAGCTGCCGGCGCAGAGCTAGCCGGCCCACGGGAGGCCCTGTCGGGCCTCGCCGACTGACGCTTGACACGCCTCAGTCGCGACGGCTACGGGTGTGCCGGCGCGCCGGAGCCACGCCACCAGCCCGGCTGAGAGCTCGAGGCGCATGGCGTCGACGGTATCCCTCGCAGCAGGCAGGCGAGCTCATCGGACTCAACATCGATCCTGAGGACGTCTGCGGCATCGATGACCGATATGAGGTTCAATGGAGTGACGTATGGGAATCAGCATCGTGTCGCCGGGAGAACTGCGCGCTACGCGGCCGGACTGGCCTGCCCGGACGATCGTGGTGGATGCGCGCAGCCGGAAGGAGTTCCTGGACGGGCACGTCCCAGGTGCCCTCTGGATGGGCTGGGAGGAGTGGTCTATGCCGGCGCCGCCCGAAGCGGGAGCGGTGCTTGCCCGGCCCGGCTACTGGGGCGTGCTGGCCGCGATCGACCCGGAAACTGCGGGTGCCCGGCTGGCGTCGCTTGGACTGAGGGATGACGCACCCACCGTGGTGTATGGCGACGGAACGAGGACACGCGGGGCAGAAGGACGGATCGCGTGGATGCTTCTGTACTTCGGGGCCCGAGATGTCGCTCTTGTCGACGGCGGCTGGAGCGCGTGGCTTGCGGCCGGAGGAGCCGCGGAGACCGGCGACGTGCCGCGCGCGACCGGTACCATGAGCGTTCGTCTGCGGTCGGAGCGACGGAGAACGCTAGGCGAGCTTCGAACGGCCTACCGGGAGGGAGCGCTGCCGTTGCTTATAGACACTCGGTCGCCGGCAGAGTCCGCAGGTGACGACTTCGAGTACTTGCCGCGGCGCGGACATCTCCCGGGGGCAGAGTCGGTACCGTTTGCCGATCTCTTCGCGAGCGATGGCCGGTATGTGAGCAAGGAGCACTACCTGGCTCATCTGCCGGCCGCGGCATCGGGCGCGACGCAGATGGTTGCTTATTGCGAGGTCGGGGTGCGAGCAGCCCTGTTTGCCTTGCTCCACGAGGCGTACACGGGTAGCGTCGTAGCCGTCTACGACGGCTCTCTGATGGAGTGGGGTCTCCAGAGCGATCTCCCGGTCGAGACAGGACTCGTTACGACGCCTACTCCGTGACGTAGCGGCGATGCGGCAGCTCTGTTCGACGCCGCTCGTCATGGCCCGCCGACGCTGCAACATTCTTTAGATAACGTACAAGGGAGGGGGCGGATGGTCCGCTACGTGTTGGGCTTCGAGGAGATCGACGAGTCGCAGCTTGCGGTCGTTGGCGGCAAGGGCGCGCATCTGGCGGAGCTTTCGCTGATTGGCGGCCTCCGCGTGCCGGCCGGCTTTTGCGTGACCGCGGACGCCTTCCGGCGGATGATAGCAGAAGCGCCGTCGATCGACGATCGGCTCGATCGATTGTCACGCCTGAAGCTGGACGACCGAGAGGCAATCCACGGGCTCAGTGCGGAGATCCGCCGGGCCCTCGAAGCGATAGCCATTCCCGACGATCTGGCGGGGGCGATTGCCCGGGCGCTGGCTGAGCGGGGCGAGCAAGCCGCGTACGCCGTCCGATCCAGTGCGACGGCGGAGGACTTGCCCGCGGCTTCGTTCGCGGGCCAGCACGACACCTACTTGAACGTCGTCGGGCCAGCGGCCGTCCTCCAGCACGTCAGGCGGTGCTGGGCCTCGCTCTTCTCCGAGCGGGCCGTAATCTACCGCCTTCGAAATGGCCTGGACCACCAGAAGGTCCAGATGGCCGTGGTCGTGCAGCAGATGGTTTTGCCGCAGGCGTCCGGCATCCTCTTCACGGCCGACCCCGTCACGGGCAACCGGAAGGTCGTCTCAGTGGAGGCCGGCTTCGGCCTCGGCGAGGCACTCGTCTCAGGCCTGGTGAAGGCGGACGTCTACAAGGTGAGGGACGGCGAGGTCGTCGCCAGGACGATCGGCAGGAAGACGATTGCCGTCTACGCGTCGCCCCGCGGCGGGACCCGAGAACAGGCGATCGAGCCGGAGCGGCAGGGTCGGCCGGCGCTAACGAATGCGCAGGTCGTGCGGCTCACCCAGCTGGGCCGGCGAATCGAGGCGCACTTCGGCCGCCCCCAGGACATCGAATGGTGCCTGGCGGACGATGACTTCTCCATCGTTCAGAGCCGGCCGATTACCACGCTATTCCCGATCCCTGCGGCCGGCGACCGAGAGAACCACGCCTACGTCTCCGTCGGTCACGGCCAAATGATGACCGACGCCATGAAACCCCTGGGACTTTCCGTGTGGCAGCTGACGGCCGGAAGGCCAATGTACGAAGCCGCCGCTCGGCTCTTCGTCGACGTCACCGAGAGCCTGGCTTCGCCGACGAGCCGCTCGGCACTCCTGGACGTCATGGGTAGAGGAGATCCTCTGATCAGGGACGCGCTGGAGACGGTTCTCGAACGTGGAGACTTTATTCCCATCTGTGCGGACGAACCTCCTGGTTCCGCGGCCGGAGGCAGCATGCCCGCGCCCATCCAGAACGATCCAGACATCGTCACCGGTCTGATCGAGCGCACCGAGGCTTCCATTGCCACCTTGAAGAGCGAGATCCGAGGGAAGACCGGGGCCGCGCTCCTCGACTTCATCCTAGCGGACATCCAGGAGCTGAAGCGGGTCCTATTCGATCCTCAAAGCCATCAGGCGATCATGGCAGGCATGGAGGCTACGTGGTGGCTCAACGAGCACCTGCAGGCGTGGCTGGGCGAGAAGAAC
>JBOGSL010000367.1:0-1963 GCA_050695395.1 Chloroflexota bacterium
CTGTGATAATTCGAATCGTTGTCTTGCCAAGAACCCCAAGGGCTTGTGATATCAGCCAATACTAGCTGAAGTTTTAGAGCGGATTACTTATTTCACATTCAGAGCCATTGCTTATGAGTACAGGCCACAATTTTGCCGTGGATCTTGATTTCGCACAAATGATGAATCGAAAAGAATATCTGCAATATGCCGTCGTCAAATCAAATAGGCCAACAACCAAAAACGTTTCATGAACAAAATCAACATCAAAACTAAATTCCAACAAGTTTCCCAGCTCAAACCAAACGACGCTTTTAGCGTGATCTCCCCCGGAATATTTTTGCCATAGATTTTTCATTCCTGTCTGCTTAAAATAAGCACATGGACATCCGGGCCGATTTTGCATACAGCCTGGCAGGAACCACTCGAAACCAAGCTTGGCTCCCGAAAGGCGATGCACCAGTTTGAGGATGTTGGCATCGCCGCTATGTATGATCGCTTAGGAGGGCTCAATCCCATGGCCTTCCTCGTTACGATTTCACAATGAATGTAGAATATTTACGACAGAAAGATTAATGAAACAAAGCCCCCCCGAGGGTTGCGGTAAGCGGAATGTTACGTCTCTTCGGTCGTTGGGAGAAGAATGAACGCCAATTCTCGCGTTCGGGCACACACCGGGCCTTATTCAACGGCGGACAGAAAAAGAGCAAGAACGATCATTCTATAGATTCTGATGATGATCGGCGAACAAATTCTGAGCGGGATCAGAAAGCAAAGAGGATCATAATCGCCGAGGATGCGGTCGCATTGCTGAGTCTTTACAAGAAGGTGCTTGAATTAAACGGACACATTGTAGTCATGACGGCCTCTGACGGAATGACGCTACTCAAGAATGCCAAGGAGGGCAAGTGCCCTAACGCGGATGTCGCACTCCTTGATTACAATATGGGATTGGTTAATGGTCTTGAGGTTGCAACTGAACTACTCTTACATTCTCCAGAAATGCGAGTAATAATCGCGAGTGCAGATGATTCCGTTGAGAGGGAAAGCAAACAACTCGGACTCGCCTTTTTAATGAAGCCTTTCACTATCAATGAGCTGCTGAGCGAACTATAGAAAGTCAGTCCAATTATCCGAATCGTGAACGAGAGTCTACGAATGACTGCCGACATCATTAGCAATAATTTGTTTTCCACAATCGTGCCCACGGCAAAAGATCAGATGATTTTTGCACCCATTTGCCACAATTATTGACTTTTGGAAAGGAAATGTAGAAAACTGGATTGTCTTCGAGCATAGGAGACGAGCGCTTTTCGGGATAGAGAAAACGATCCAGATGCTTCCCCGCTCTTCGAAAATCATTGAATGCAGAAGAATTGCTGATGCGTGAAATCCAAGAACATACCTGAATAATTCGATGCTTTCTCTTTTTAGGTCGCAGATTTTAGATCAGGGTTTTCCAAAGGATGCCACTACAATTCGCGAATCATGATGGGTTGCAATCATTAGTTTAGAAATTCAATCGTCCGAAAAAGGATTGTTAACTCTTGCTCGGAAACTTTAACCATCATGGGAAAAAAGAGTTGGATGAGGAGTATGACATTTCTCCCCAATTTGGAACTCCTTATTGCTCCTTATTTGCCGTGTACTTGCTGGTTATGATGCATCAATTCGTCTTGGGTGCTGAATGAGGTGCCGCAGGCTTGACATTTGAACGTACCAGCTTGGGACGGATTTGGATTAGACATTTGGTTTTTAGTTTCCCTCCACAACCGAAACTCCTGTTGGAGCTTTATAGAAATCGTGAGTGGATATATTAGAGCCGTCCTACAGAGGATAGTCTTATGACGAGAGTTGATCGGACCTTGGAGCCTAACCGTAAAGCGCCAAACGAATAGACTGGTCATGATGACAAACGCTAATGAAATATTTTGAGCAAACAGCATGAGCTGCGCTTACTACTTCAAAAGTAACAGGAATGGAA
>JBOGSL010000368.1:0-10167 GCA_050695395.1 Chloroflexota bacterium
ATGACCGTAACCGTGTAGCCTATGCCCGTTACGCTCAGGAGTTTGCCGAGATCGACGATCCGTCGGCTCTCGATTTTGACTCCTATCACGCCACGGTGAATCAGGGCGAAATCGCAGTGTTTCGCAACAGGACGGATAGCCTCGCAGAGTATGCTCTCATTCAGGTCAACAAAGTGCTGAACGCGGACCGAGGAGACAAGCACTTCGAACTGTGCTTCGACTACGAGCTTCGCCTCAGGGAAGTTCAGGACACGGATTGAACCGGCCTGTATCGCCCGCGCCGTCTACGCCGTCCGGCGTGGGCTGATGGACAGTTTGGGCGCGAAACCACTCGCCGCACTTCCCGCTTCGGGAGGACTAGGTGGCGGCACCGGCCGCAACCCTCTACGCGGCATCCGCAGCCAGGATTCAACGGCAGAGCGCCAAATATGACAAGTACCTCGGCGCACAATTCCACGCACCGCCTAGGAGGCAAAGAACGAGAATCCGGGGACTAGAGCGAACGAAAGCTGTCCGAGATGGCGGTTTTCCGCGCCCGCCGGGCCGATCGGGGATAGGAGAACGTGAGCGAACGAACGTCAGGACTGCGGCCCGAGTTTTTTGATTCGTCGATTTCGATTGGGCTTCCGCTGCCCATTTGGCTGGTGCAAAAGTGGTGCAAAAGCACACGGTAGGCCCCGATTTTCCGGGGGATAGGGCGAACGTCAATTGTGAAAACTGGCGGACACATGGGACAAAGGAGAAAATCCGAACGGCGGCGAACGTGCGTCCGAGAATTGCCAAACCGTTAAGGGGTTTGCGCTCCTTCGAGGGTTCGAATCCCTCCCTCTCCGCCAGATACCAGCGTCTTCGCCATCATCACGTGCGTCTCGCCGTAGCCGAGCTTTTTGTACATGGCTCGCGCCGCTTGATTGTCGCCGAAGACGTGCAGCTCGATCTGGGGCAAGCCCAGGTCACGCGCCTCGTCCTCCAGTAACCGAAAGGCCTGGCTGGCGTACCCAAGGCGGCGATATTGCTCGTCGATCTCGATGTCATAGATGAAGGCAACATGACCCGCGCCGCGGTTCTCTCGCGCGAACCAGAGCGTGCCCACGACGGTTTCGTCGGCCCTGCGGACGATGGTGTAGATGAAATGGTCCTTCGTCTTCACTCCATCCGGCACAAGCTGCCGCACTTGCTTCTCGGCCTCGTGTAGCGCTTCGGCTTCCGTCCACGTCCCCGCCGCCACATGGTCCGCGGCATAGTGCGGCAGCAGCCCGCCCAGGTATACCGAGAATTCGGGCTCGGTCATAGGCCGGAGCCGGACCGCATCGTTTGGCGCGAACTGTGTCGTCATCACGTCTTGTATGCTAACCGAGCCGACCTCAGGGGAGGAGAAGACGCGCGCCGACCGCGGCGCGAGCTAGTCATAAAGCGCCGTTCGGCGCACGATCCGCTTCTTCGAACACTCCATACCCAACCGCAACAACCGTCAGCCGATCGCCTGGAGCGTCCGTGGCCCTCTTCATCGCCCTGCAGAATCGCAACTACCGTCTGTTCTGGTCCGGCCAGATCATCTCGGTCAGCGGCACCTGGATGCAGAGCACCGCTCTCGCCTGGCTGGTGTTGCAGATCAGCCACCAGAGCGCCTTCCAGCTCGGCCTGGTGGGCGCCCTGCAATCCGTGCCGGTGCTGCTCTTAACGCTGGTGGCGGGAACTCTTGCGGACCGATGGCCGAAGCATCGACTGCTGATTGTCACAAAGGGCGCCGCGCTGGTGCAGGCCCTGCTGCTCTGGGTGCTGGTGGCGACCGGGAATATCCAACTCTGGGAGGTCTACCTCCTTGCCCTCCTTCTCGGCCTGATCAACACGCTGGACACGCCGACCAGGCATGCCTTCGCCTTCGAGCTGGTCGGTCCGGATCGGCTCACTAACGCCATTGCGCTCACCTCCTCGCTGTCCAATCTGGCTCGGATCGTAGGGCCGGCCGCGGCGGGCGTCTTGATCGCGGCATTCGGCGTGGCGCCCGTCTTTCTGATCAACGCCCTCAGCTATGTCCCGGTGTTGCTCGGTCTCGGGCTGATTCGAGGCGGTGAGCTATTCACCGCGCCGCTCGTCCCGGAAGAAGAGCGGCAAACACCATTGCGCAAGCTGCGCGAAGGCGTGAGCTATATGGCGGCCTCGCCCGTCATGCTGTGGCTGGTCGTCGTGGTTGGTGTGGTCCTGTTCCTCGGCTCCAATTTCAACGTTATACTGCCGCTCTTTGCCACCGAGGTGTTGCATCTCGGCGCTAGAGGGTTTGGCTTTCTCTCAGCTTCGGCCGGCGCCGGCGCCATGCTGGCGAGCCTCTGGCTGGCATGGAGCAACGTTCGTCCAACGCTGCGCCGGGTGCTGGTAGGGATCATACTCTTCGGCCTGGCGGAGGCGGGATTCGCGCTCTCAGGCTTCGCCGCCGTATCGCTCATCCTCATCGCCGCCGTCGCGGCTGCCGAAGAGGTCTTCGCCACCCTGACCATCACCCGGTTGCAGCAACTCGCTCCGGGCCGGCTGCGGGGCCGCATCAGCAGCGTGTACCTCTTCGTTTTCAACGGGAGCGTGCCGCTGGGCTACCTCATGGTTGGCTGGTTGGCGGGCCGATTTGGCCCCTCCCACGCGCTCCTGCTTCTTGCCCTGGTTTGTCTCGCTGCCGCGGCCGCCGGCCGGGTGTGGCGTGGCCAGACGTGGGCGTAGGCGAACAGGCCGATGTCCGGCAACGCGCAGGTGCTCGCTACTCTTCCCGCAGAGGTTCGACGACCGCGCCCAGGTCAAGTTGACCGTGTCCTGCCTTGTCCGTCCGCTGCAGCACGTGCTGGGCGGCCGTGCCCAACGTCAAATCAAGTCCCGCTGAGCATGCAACCAGCAGCGCTAGTTTCGTGTCCTTCTCGGCAAGCTCGATTGTCCACCATCCCCGGTGGTCGCCCGTCATGATGTCGTCTAACCTGACGCGGACACCCGACGCGACGGCTGGGCTCGTGCCCAGTACCTCACGGACCACTTCCGTCCCCACCCCGCTTCGGTCCGCGGTCACCACTGCCTCGGCCAGCAGAATCGTCCCTCCGATCAGGATCAGGTTAGAGAGCAGTTTCATCGTCGTTGCCGTGCCATTGCCACCGCAGTACACAGTTCCCGCTACGAGGTCCTTCCACACGTTGTCGAGCTTATGCACTGTCTGTTCGGATCCACCCAATAAGAGCCTTGCCTTGCCCTCGGCGGTGATTTCCGGTCCTCCCAGAATCGGCGCATCGAGGAACTGTCCCGGTTTCGCCGCTGATCCGACCTCGCGCGAGGTAGACGGCGAAACAGTGCTCATGTCGATGAGGATTGTTTCGGGACGTGCGCTCGAGATCACGCCGCCCGGCCCGAGGTAGACTTCTCGAACCGCCGGATCCGCAGTCAGTAGCGTCAGCACAACGTCTGCGCCCCGCACCGCCTCAGCGATATTCGAAGCTGCGTGCGCGCCCTGAGCGACGAGATCGGATGCCTTGCCCGACGTTCGATTCCAGACGGTGAGATGGTAGCCCGTCTTCAGGAGGCGCTGACTGACGGCGTGTCCCATTTGGCCCAGGCCCAAAATCGCGATACGCATCACTAATCCTCTCTTGGGTTTCTTCAGAAAAGACGGAGAGCCGCGTCCACAGTGCGAGCAACCGTCGGCCTGGCGATATCTTCGAGATTCGGTGCTGCCGGAAGAGGAACCGCCTCTGTGGCCACCCTGTAGATGGGTCCGTCCAGGAAATCGAATCCTTCTTCCACGACAAGCGACGTGAGCTCGGCGCCCCACCCGAGTGGCCGCGGATTCTCTTCAACGATGACCAACCGTCCGGTCCGCTCGATGCTGCGCAGCACGGCCCGAACATCCAGCGGTACCAGGCAGCGCATGTCGAGCACCTCTGCCTCGATTCCGTGGTCTCTTTTCAGCACCTCAGCCGCTTCGATAGCCGTCTGGACCGTTCTGGCCAGCGACGCGATCGTGAGGTCGGAGCCTGTTCGAACTGTTGCTGCGTCGCCAAGCGGCAGAAGGTACTCGCCGTCCGGCACCTCACCTGCTTTCGGGTAAAGCTCCTTGTGTTCGAAGAAGAGCACGGGATCGGGATCGCGTATGGCCGACGCGAGCAAGCCTTTCACGTCCGCCGGAGAACTGGGCACCACGACCTTCAGCCCCGGAACGGCCATCGCCCAGTTCTCAACGCTTTGAGAGTGCTGCGCTCCGAAGTTCACGCCGCCACCGTTCGCGCATCGAATTACCAACGGCAGCGTTAGCTGACCTCCGGTCATATACCGCATCTTGGCGATTTCGTTCGCTATGCCATCCCAGCAACAAGCCAGAAAATCGGAGAACATTATCTCTGCCACCGGCCGAATGCCGGTCATCGCAGCTCCCATGGCCGTGCCCACGATGGCTTGCTCCGAGATGGGCGTGTCCCAGATGCGGCTCGGGCCAAACCGGTCGAAGAGTCCTTCGGTGGCTTTAAAGACGCCTCCGCCCGCGCCGATGTCTTCGCCGATGAGCATCACCGTCGGATCACGTTCGAGCTCTTGGGCAAGAGCGGCTGCTACTGCCTGACGGTAGGTCAGCTCAGCCATGTTGTCGTGTCCTCGGCGTATACGTCGGTGAACGTTTCGGTCGGATCCGGGGGGGAAGACGACCTCGCTCTTTCAACCGCCTCAGTCACCTCCGACGCCACACCCGATTCAATCTTCTCGAGATCGGAAGTGTCGTATCCAGCGTTCGCCAGCCTGTCCCGAAAGGCCGGTATCGGATCTCGGGCAAGCCACTCGTCCAGCTCGCCCTCCGGCCGGTACCGGGCCGGGTCGGTGCGCGAGTGTCCCTTGTGCCGGTAGGTCAACGCTTCGATCAAGCTTGGACCTGCGCCCGACCGAGCCCGCTCAACCGCCTTGGTCGCTGTCTCGAACACCTCTTCCACGCTGTTGCCGTCGATCACGATCGGCTCGAGTCCGTAAGCACTGGCGCGGTCCGCCGCCGGATGAGGGACCGGCGTGACGTTATCGATCGAGGTGAACTCCATGTAGAGGTTGTTCTCGCACACGAAGACGATGGGGAGCTTCCACACCGCGGCCAGGTTGAGGGCTTCGTGAAAGGTGCCGATGTTGGTCGCTCCATCGCCAAAGAAGCAAACCGTGACCTGATCGGTACCCCGGAGCTTCGAAGACCAGGCCGTGCCGCAGCCGATGGGAAGATGGGCTCCGACGATCGCATACGAACCCATCGCGCCGTGCTCGACGCTGGTGAGGTGTATCGATCCGCCTTTGCCCTTGCAGAGGCCGATCTCGCGACCAAACATTTCGCCCATTGACGCATCGAGGGGAGCACCGCGCGCGATGACATGGGCGTGGCCTCGATAGGTACTCAACACATAGTCATCCGGACGAAGGGCGCCCTCCACGCCGGCTGCGATTGCCTCCTGGCCGACGCCGAGATGCATGGTGCCGTGAATCAAGTTCTGCAAAAATAGCTGATAGGCGCGCTCTTCGAACTCACGAATGACCAGCATCAGCCGGAAGGTGGCCAGTGGATCGGGAAGTGAGAAGGCTTTGGGCTGCGCCTGTCTAGTCGCCACAGTCATACGCGACGAGGCGAGATTAAGGCATTGAGATCCCCGATCTCGGCGTCAGATCCGTTTCCACTGATGTCTGCACCCGAGTCGTGGCTCCATCGCGGTTGCATGCTTGCCACGCCGGGAGCCGCTCCTGCGGTGAAGTACCTGGGCCCGGCGACGAGCAGCTCGTCTGCCGGGAAGCGCGTGATGATTTGGTGTCCCGTGGCTGTCACTACCACTTCCTCCTCGATGCGGGCGGCCGAGTAGCCGTCGCTCGCGGGCCAGTATGTCTCCAGAGCGAAGACCATACCCGGTTCCAGCGGAAACTCTTCTCGGAGCGACACCAGGCGGCTGATGACCGGCTTCTCCCAGATTGAGAGCCCAACGCCGTGTCCAAACTGCAGCGCGAATGCTTCCTCTTCAGTCGCGAATCCGAACTCCGGTGCCCTGGGCCATACCTCGGCTATCTCTCGGGTGGTTGTTCCCGGCTTTACCAGGTCGATCGCCGCGTCAAGGTAGTCACGGCAGACTTTGTACGCGTCCTTTTGGGACTGCGTGGCGTTGCCCACCGAGAAGGTGCGGTAATAACACGTGCGATACCCCTGAAACGCTTGCAAGATATCGAAGAACGCCTGATCGCCGGGGCGAATGACGCGATCCGAGTAGATGTGGGGATGGGGGCTGCACCGTTCGCCGGAAATGGCGTTGATACCCTCGACCTGATCCGATCCCAGCTCGATCAGTCGCTTTGTAGCAAGCGCAACTAGCTCGCTTTCCCGGATTCCCGGACGGAGGTGCTCGTAGAGAAGATCGTAGGCGGCATCTACCATCATGGCCGCGGTGTTGAGGAGATTTATCTCATCCTCGGTCTTGATCATCCTGGCAGTACTCAGCGCCTGCTGAGCATCCGTCGTCGCAATGTTCCGGCGATTCAGAGCCTCTAGAACCGGCATCTCCACAACGTCGATGCCCAGTGGCTCGCCGAGAAGGCCCCGACTTTCCAGTTCCGCAGCGACCTTAGAAGCGACATCCTCCGCTCTGCCGGACTCCGCAGTCATGGCGCCACGCATCATGGAGATTCCTGCTCGCCATCGATCCGGAGTATTCCACGGCGCGTGAAGCCGGTGGCTAGCCGCGGCCGAGCCGAAATCCCAGAGGATGGGAGGTTCGTCGCGAAGAAGCAGGCAGAAGCGAGCCAACTTATCCCGCGCCCACTCGCCTATGGTCGTACTCGTTATGTAGCGGATGTTGTTCATATCGAAGCAGAGGAAGGCGGCGCAATCGCTTTGCCTCAAGGCTTCCTGCGCTCTCGCCAGCCGTTCTACTCGCAGCCGGTCGTAGTTGATGCGTTCTTCCCAATCGACTGCCATGGCTCCGAAGGATTGGATCTTCACTCCTCTTGTCCTCTCATCTGAGACTGATCCCGCCAGTGCTATAGTGTGTACCAAGAGTTACCACAAGCGTAGACCGGACCATCGCCGGGGGTCAACCTGTCGTGAAGCTTCCCGTGACCACGAATGAGCCGGCAGACGGTTCGATTCAAGCCCGGGTGAACTCTATTGGGGAACGCGTTCGTTCGCTGCGGTCCTCGAAGAGCCTTGGGGTGAGGGAGCTTGCGAGAAAGGTCGGGATTACTCCCAGCATGCTGAGCCAGATCGAACGCGGGATGGTGAGGCCGTCGGTAGGAACACTATTCCGGCTGGCGGACGGACTGGGCATAACCACCGACGCCTTCTTTCGTGATGACGAACCCTCCTTTCCCAGTCCTTTGGTGCGGCCGGACGACCGTGCGCGCATGGAGTTGTCCGACGGCGTGACCTGGGAACGCCTCACGCCGGGCGATGAACACGACTTTGAGTTCATGCGAACCGAGTATCTGCCGGGAGCCGCTTCGGCACCCGAACTGTTGCGTCACGCCGGCCGTGACTACGGAATATTGATGGAAGGCCGGCTGGAGATAACGGTGGGTTTCACCACCTATCATCTGACGCCTGGCGACTCCATCGCGTTTGACGCCAGCATGCCGCATCGTCTCTACAATCCGGGTCCCGGGGTGGCCAGCACCATCTGGGTCGTGCTGGAACGGAACGCCGTTGGCTGACCGGGGCCTTTACACGGTCAGTGCCCTTGTGTACTATGACTTAACGTTTTCTCTCATCGAGTACTGCAGTATGCGCGACAGCCGCCTCCAGGTAGCCATCGATAACTGGGCTCCGAGATTCGTGGCCAACGGAGTCGATATCAACGACTTTCAGCGGATCACGGCATCGCTTGAAAGCTGGGATGGCTGGTGCGCCGCGTGGTCGATCGAGGGGGAAGCCCACGCGGAGATGGGCGAGCAAGCTGCGTTGGAAGGCTTCGATCTGTCCGCCGCTCAGCATTTTTGGCAGTCCGCCATGATGTACCACTTCGGCAAGTTCATGTTTTTTCACCGGCCGGCAGAGTACAGGGCCGCGCACCACTCGACAGTGCAACGATACGACCAGGGCCTCCCCTACCAGCCGTATCAGGCCGAGCGTGTGGAGATTCCCTATCAAGGCGGCTCGCCTATTGCCGGCATCTTGCGAAGGCCGGAGACGGGCAGGGCGCCGGTGGTGGTGCTCATTCCGGGACTTGATTCGGTCAAGGAAGAGCTCCATGCTTACGGAGACGACTTCTTGAAACGCGGTATCGCTGTCCTGGCGATTGATGGTCCGGGGCAGGGCGAGCTGGAGTTTGAGCACGCCATGCGCCCTGACTGGGAGGTACCGCTTGGCTCTATCATCGACTACATCGAGACGAGGAGCGATCTCGACGGTTCGCGAATCGGAGCCATGGGCGTGAGCGTGGGGGGCCATTATGCCGCCCGGGCCGCCGCTTTCGAGTATCGTCTGTCCGCCGTGATTACCAACTGCACGGGGTACAATCTCGCCGAGCGATTTGACCAGTTGCCTATCCTCACACGTGAGGCTTTCGTTCACAAGCTCAAGGCCCGCGATGAATCCGATGCCAAGCTCCTCTTGCGAGACTTCCATCTACATGGATTGATGAAGCGGGTCCGGTGCCCCCTTCTCGTAATCATGGGGGGGCGCGATCGGCTGTTCCCGGCGGAGAACGCGGAAAGAATGGTCTCCGAGGCGCCGCGTGCCCGGCTGCTCATGCTTCCGGACGGCAATCACGTTTGTAACAACGTTCCCTATAAACACCGCCCCCAGCAGGCGGACTGGATGGCGGCTCAATTGGGCTCGGTTCGGCCCGGCATCAAGGTCGAGAAGGAGGAGAGGGTTCGAGCAGGCTAGCGCGCATTACCGTCTTCGAGAAAGCGAAAGATCAAGAAGGAGAAAGTTGTGAAAAATCGGCGGTGGTTCAGATTGTTAGTCGCCGTAGTTGCGGCTGGCGGGTTGATAGGGTCAGGGTTCGCCGTGCAGTCGCACGCTGCACCGTCCAGTGCTGCCGGAAAGATTAAGATCGGTGTTTCGGTCTCTCTTTCCGGAGATTTTTCCGGCGACGGCCAGGCGATCAAGCGTGGCTATCAACTGTGGCAGCAGTGGGTGAATGGCCACGGGGGGCTGCTGGGCCGAAAAGTGACGTTCGACTTCGTCGATGACGCAAGCAGCACCACGCAGGTCGCGACCAATTACCAGAAGCTGATCCAGGTTGACAAGGTAAATCTGGTTTTCGGTCCCTTCTCCTCGCTGCTCACCGTTCCCGCTGCGACCGTGGCCAATCGATACGGCTACGCGTTTCCCGAGCCCGCCGGAGGCGCGCCCGGTGTTTTCGCTCTCAAGCTCCCCAATCTGGCATTTGTCCAGCCGGCGCCCGTCGTCAACAACCTCGTGGGCTTCGTCCACTTCGTACTCTCGCGGGGCAAGAACCAGCGGCCCAAGACCGCGGCGTACGTCGCCGAACAGGATCCGTTCTCGCCGCCGCAAGTAGCGAGAGCTCAGTCCCTGCTTCAGCACGCGGGCGTGAAGACGGTATACCGAGGCTCATTCCCCAGCGAGAGCACCGACATCCAGCCGCTGGCCCTGCGCATCGCCCATTCCAAGGCGCAGGTCGTCGTGGTGGGGACTACCGGGCTTCCGGATGCGACGGGCTTCATAAAGACCTTCATCCAGCAGCACTACAACCCGAAGGCCATCATCGAGAGCTCTGGTCCGGATCAGGGCGCTCAATTCTCCGGTCCCGTAGGCTTGAAGAACACCGAGGGCGTCATGGTCGCCGACGGATGGTGGACAGGTGAGAAGACTTTCCAGAACAAGTGGATGGTCAACCAGTACTTGAAGCGCTGGGGCGGCAACAAGGGCTCCATCAGCGGCGACATCTCAGAGGCCTTCTCGGTGGGCCAGGTTGTCTACCAGGCGGCCAAGCAGATCCACTCCATCAACAACCACAGGCTCATTCAGGCGCTGCATCGCTATCATTTCAAGTCGGTGCAGGGACCGATGAAGTTCAACAAGCTCGGAGAGCCTCAGGGCGTGATGTTCCTGATGCAGTGGCAACACGGCCAAACCGTGCCCGTGTACCCGCCGCGCGTCGCGGTGCACAGTCCCGAGTACCCGAAACCTCACTGGCATTGATTATCCGGAAGACCGCGCCAACGGGCGCGGTC
>JBOGSL010000369.1:0-11561 GCA_050695395.1 Chloroflexota bacterium
GGCCGGCGCACTTTATTGTGCCCCACTTCGCGAGTCTCGGACTCCCCGACCTACACCCGCTTCAGGACCGGCCCCTCCTCGATGGACCAGGATTTGATAATCAGATTCTGCGTGCGGCCATCACACCCCGCCTCGATCTCCGCGTCCTGGAGGGCTTTGAGCCAACGGCTATCGTGCGTCGTGATCAGAAGCTGGCGATCCCCAAATTCCTGAAAGAGCAGATCGGCTAATCGTTGTTTATGAACCGAATCGACGGCCGAAACAACATCGTCCAGCACCAACAGCGGCCAATCGCCGTTGAACCTGCGGCAGAACGCCAGAAAGATGCACAGGCCGAGCGAATCGAGGTGCCCCTCGCTGGCGAAAGCTCGCGGATCTTCAGCTTCCCGGCTGTAAAAGTCCATCTTGAGGTCGGTGCTGCCGCGCTTGGCTTCATCCATGGCAAGCGCTATGGCCCGATGGCCTTCACCCGGGTGGAGCGTGTCGTAAAACGAGGCTAGGTCGGACCGTAGCGCGTCGTAGATTGCTTGCACCTCGCGGTTCTTGACCTGATTGAACGTGGTGAAGGTCAGGAGCGCAAAGCCCTGGGCTCGATCAACCTCCTCGATCTTCGGTCTGAGAATCTCGATCTGTTCCTGCATCCGTAGTTGTTCGCCACGTTCTCGCTCCAGTTGGGCTCGCTCGATTGCCGCCTGTTGAAGGCACGACAGCGAGCGATTGATCGACTCCTGCCGGCGCTCGCGGGCTCCGTCAACGTCATCCTTCTGAAGCCGGGTCTGTCGCCACTCGTCATAACGAGCGATGACCTGGCCGAAGTGGTCTGCGGCCTCGGTCATCTCGTCCAGCGCGCCGCCCCGCACGCTTTCCATCGCGATGGTGACTGCCGCGCGAAGCTCCTCGATTCGTTCGGTGCTGTCGCCGGCGTCTTTGGCGGCTCCTTCTACCGAACGTAGCCGCGTCGCTGCTCGGTGCCCCGCGGACTCCACCTGGCTTCTGCCGCGGTCGAGGCGCTCCCGCTGCAGACTCACTTCTTCGAGCTGAACTGCTCGCTGACTCAGGCGCCTCAACAGGTCGGCCGTCTCAATCTGCTGTTCGCACACGGGGCACTGGTCGCTGCTTGCCTGTTGAAGGTACGTCGCCGATTGTTGGAGGATCTCCAGAAGCTCGAGCATTTGCTCCCGCCGCACGTCGGCGGTCTGGAGGGTGAACATGGCGAGGTACGAGTCCACGGCGGCAGCTATCTCAGCGACTTCGTTTCCCTGCTCCAACTCTGCGGAGAGATGCCGCCGCGCTGCTTCCCTCGGGTCGTCGTCACCGGCCGCAAGCGTGGCGAGCAGTTGTCCTCGGGTTGAGTCGATCCCATCTAGATCGGCAAGTGGCGGAATACCCTCGCCCGCCAACACCGAGTTCGTACGAGCCAGTAGCTTCTCATTGCTTTCCACTGGCCCGCGCCCCTTCAGCTGGTCCTGGATTTGGGCGAGCTCTGCCCGTAGGCTCTTCTGCTCCCGGTCGAGTGTGTCTAAGGCTCGCTTCAGCCCGGTCTCGGTTCGATCGAGTGAGGCGCCTCCTATGAGTTCTGCCATGCGCCGGTAGCGATCAGCAGGCTTGGCATGAATGAACTCTTGGAGCTGAGAGCGCCGCAGTATGAAATGCACCCTGGCGGCTTGGTCAAAGTAGTCGCGCAGGCGAGGATCGGCGACGAGCGACGACCCGAACTCGCGTCCGGCGCGAAGGTCATCCGAGTATCGCGCGCTCACCGACGGCTTCTCGGAGTCTGCAAGGATGTGAGGAAGGTGATGTTTCGCGCTCAATCCTGACGTTCCCTCGAGGGTACCTACGCGACCTCGGTACAGGAACTCGATGGCATCAACGTAGCCCGTCTTGCCGGAACCGTTGGCGCCTCCGAGTACGATCGATCCGCCGTCAAACGGAAGCGTGCTGTCCTTGATCCCTCGAATCCAGCGAGCGCGAAGCGCCTCCAGCCGGATCATCCCTTGGCGAGCTGTCGATAGAGACTGAGCAGAAGCTCGGGCTGGTCCATGCGCTGCTCTTCGTGAAGCTTGGACAATCCGGCGACGAGCCGGTCCTGCGAACCCAGACGTTCCAGCTCATCGAGAAACTCTCTGAAGACTGTCTCGGATACCCCTTCCGCCACGACGTTTCTCCTCAACTCTCCGATGCGCTGTCACTTGCACTCTCCCGGCCCGCGATGGGTTCGGAAGCACGTGCTGAGTCGTCGCCTAAACGTTACAGCGTAACGCAGGCGAAGTACCTACTCCCAGCGGAACACCTTGACCGCCAGCAGCGGCATAGCAACCGCCCAGCCTAGCAGGAGCAGGGCGCTGGTTTCGGGAAGCACGTTATGATTCAGGACGGCGCGTAGCACGGTGGCCAGGGCCGCCGCGGGCAAGGCATTGGCGAGGGGCACCAGGATCGAAGGAAGGTGATTGAGCGGGACATAGAGCCCACCGAGAAGCAAGAAGAACAGGAACAGGCCGTTAGCCCCCGCCAGCGTGGCCTCCGCCCGCAGACCTCCGGCCATGGCCATTCCCAGGCCGGCGAACGCCACACTTCCTAGAACGAGAGCAAGAGCGCCCAGGGCTAGCGAGCCGTTTGGACGCCAACCGAATCCCAAAGCAATCGCGAGCAGTACCGCAACCTGTACCGCCTCGATGCCGAGGATGCTGAACACCTTGGCGGCGACGAGTCCTCCTCGAGGCAGCGGGGTAGTTCCGAGGCGTTTCAGCACCCCGTAGTACCGCTCATATGCCGTAGCGATCCCCAAACTGACCAAACCGGTCGAGATTACCGCTAGCGCCAGTGTTCCCGGGAACAGGAAGCTCATGGTCCGGCTGTCCGCTGGGAGAAACCGCACCGACGCGGAAAAGAACAGTAGCGCGGCCGGGATGATCAAAATGACCAGCAGACTCTCACCTCGCTTTGCGGTAAGAATCAGCTCGGTCCTGGTTTGCCACAGAATAGCTGCGACCAGTTCTCCCACGCTCATACTTTCTCCACCGTCAGAGCCAGGAACAGATCCTCGAGGCTCCCCTGCCCGACGCGTAAGTCCGTGGCCAGCACGCCTATCTGCGCCAACCAGGCGGTGGTCTGTGCCAGGAGCGCCCGAGCATCCGGCGTCTCTATCACGTATGTGCCGTCCGCATCCTGCCTCACGCTTCCCGCGGCGGGCAACGAGCGGAGTTCGTCCATTGCGACCGCCTGGTTGGTTCGTAGACGGAGAACGGTAGCATCGCCTTGTATCAGTGAGGACGGGCTGCCGAGCGCCACTAGACGCCCGCTATTGATGATTGCCACGCGATCGGCCAACCGCTCGGCTTCCTCGAGGTAGTGGGTGGTGAGCATCACCGTCACCCCACCCTCCCGAAGAGCTCGAATCGTATCCCACGTCATGATCCGAGCCTGAGGATCGAGGCCGGCGGTCGGCTCGTCGAGAAAAACGAGTTGGGGGCGGCCCACCAGCGCCAATGCCAGCGCCAGCCGTTGCTTCTGTCCGCCGGAAAGCCGTCGATACGGGGTAGAAGAACTCGAGTTCAATCCCACGAGGGCGAGCAGATCGGAGGTCGAAGCGGCATTGGAGTAGAAGTGCCGGTACAGATCCAGCGCCTCTCGCGCCGTCATCGCCGGGTAGAGCCCGCCCTCCTGGAGCATTACGCCGATGTGTGGCTTGAGCCTTCGCCCCTCGGTCGCCGGGTCGAAGCCCAGGACTCGCACCTCGCCTGATCCGGCTCGTCGATAGCCTTCAAGGATCTCGATAGTCGACGTTTTGCCCGCGCCATTGGGTCCGAGGAGGGCGAAGATTTCACCGGCAGGCACCGAGAAGCTGAGGTCGTCGATGGCCCGTTTCGCGCCGTAGTCTTTATTCAGGGCCTCCACGAGGATGGCGGGATCGCTGGAGAGCATCCTGTTCCTGACTAGGGCGCGGAGCTAGCCGATGATGAGCGCGTCGGCCGCAGACGCCGTTTGACTGTAGGCCCGGCCGACGGCAGGCTGACGAGCTGTGAGAGTCTGCATCCAAATGTACGAGAGGCTGCTGAAGAGCACCCCGGCCAGGGCGGCGTGGGCCAGTGCCGAGAAGATGTCCATGTCGGTGAAGACGATTGCCGCCCCCGCTACCACCTGAAGTATCACGGCGGCAAGCGCCGCGATGCTTCCCCAAAATACGTCCGGCCGCTCCGCCCGGTATCGCCGGCACCAAACCACCAGTCCTACCACAGCCAGCGTGAGAATGCCGGCGGCAAAGCGATGGCTGAACACGATGAGCACGTTTCCGTGCAAAAACGGAATCACCGCCCCATTGCACAGCGGCCAGCCTGAGCAGGCGTCATCGGCGTTGGTGTGACGAACATAAGCGCCAAGATACACAACGACGTAGGTATAGCCTGCCAGCAAGAAGACGAAGTTTCGGAGTGCCTGCGGCAGCCGCGGCTTCATGGCCAAGTCAGCCTGGAAGACCGCCACCGTGGTAAGCAGCACGGATGCGAAGGCGACCAGCGACACACCAAAGTGCAAGGCCAGGATCGGGGCGGAAGTCGGGTTCATCACGGCCCATGCGCCCAGGCCGGCTTGCAGAAATAAGAAAAGCACCATGATCGGCACTAGGAGTTGAATACTACGTCGCCTGCGATAGAGGTAGACCGCTCCGACCGCCAGCGCCAGGATCAGAACCGTCTCACCCGCGACTACTGCCCTGTGGCTGAACTCGATGAAGGTGCGGACAGCGAATTGCGGGATCCACTGCCCGTGGCAGAGAGGCCACGATTTACCGCAGCCGTGCTCCGACCCCGTGTTCGTTACGGTCGCACCCATGACCAGCACGATGAACATGCCGGCCGTGGCAACGACTCCCAGAATCTGAACTGTCTTCTTCATGCGCTGCCCCGCATCACTATCATGGACCATCTTCGCCCGCCGATGCGACTACCTGCCAGTCTCCCGGTCGGTCCGAGACGATGGTCGCCTTGCCTCCTCTAATCCGGAGCGTGACGTGGTTGGCGCTACCGAATCTGCCCTCTTTATGAGAGCCCAGAATGTCGAAATCGGCGGTGAAGCGGCCGTGTCCCGCCATGCCCATGATAAAGCTCGGCACGACGTGCAAACCGCTCAAGCCAGGTTTGCCGCGAAGCTTCCGACCGTAGTCTTCGACCCGATTTCTTACGCCGGGACTGGTAATCAACCCGCGGATGACGGAGCTGTCCCCGGAAGCCACCGCGCTGGTCATTGTCCTCAGCGTCAAGAAGGCAAGCCGGCAT
Organism: Chloroflexota bacterium; assembly: GCA_050695395.1. GTDB lineage: Bacteria > Chloroflexota > UBA5177 > UBA5177 > UBA5177 > JBOGSL01. The sequence goes on from JBOGSL010000369.1 coordinate 5,271, forward strand.
GCGCGTGCGGGTCGAGCCGGCGGTTGCGTCGACCAGGAGCACGTCGGGTTCGCTTGCGTAGGTTCTTGATGAAGGGAGCACCCCGCCAGCAGGAGGGCCATTGCGGTTGCGGCGAGGGTCGGCGCCTTCATCCAACTGACCCGACGTGTGTTGAGTCTAGGCGGCCCGGACGCCGACAGAGGGCTGCAACGAGCGCTGCCGAATTTCAACGTCGATCAGCTGCTCAAACTGCGCGAGCTGCAGGTCTCCCAAGTCCTGGCCGTCGCGAAGGCGCACAGCCACGGATCCGGTCTCTGCTTCCCGATCACCCACGACCAACATATACGGAACTTTCTGCAATTGCGCCTCACGAATCTTGCGAGGCAATCGCTCGCTGCTCCTGTTGACCTCTACGCGAACCCCTTGTGCCCGCAGGCTGGTGGCAACGTGCTCCGCATATTCGAGGTGACGGTCCGCGATCGGAAGGACCTCCACTTGAATCGGTGCAAGCCACGTCGGGAAGGCGCCGCCGAAGTGCTCGATGAGGATTCCCATGAAGCGCTCGGTCGAGCCGGTCACCGCACGATGGATGATTACGGGGGTAGACGGCTGGCCTTCCTCGTTGATGTACGTGACGCCTAAGCGCTCCGGCTGGATGAAATCTATCTGGATCGTCGACAATTGCCATTCTCTGCCAAGTACGTCCCGGGCCATGAAGTCGGCCTTGGGGCCGTAGAACGCGGCCTCTCCAATCACAGGCTCGTACGGAATTGCGAGCGCGTCGAGCGCCTCGGTGAGGGCCGTCTCGGCTCGAAGCCATTTCTCCTCGTCGACCACGAACTTCTCGCTATCCTCGGGATTGTGCAGGGACAGCTGCACGCGGTAATCGGTGAAGCCATAGGTGTTCATGACCTCTCGGATGATCTCCACCGCGCGGGTAAACTCGCTCTGAATCTGCTCTTCCGTGACGAACACGTGCGCATCGTCCTGTGTGAGTGATCGTACCCGGGTGAGGCCCGCCAACTCGCCGGACTTCTCGTATCGATACAGCGTGGCGAACTCAGCGAAGCGCACTGGTAGATCGCGATAGCTGTGATATTGCGAGTTGAAGAGCGTCATGTGGCTGGGGCAATTCATCGGCTTCAGCATGTAGATGTCGCTCTCATCCACCATGGGCGGGAACATCACATCGCTATAGTGCGCCAGGTGCCCGGACTTCTCGAAGAGATCTCGGCGCACCAGATGGCCCGTCCAGACATGCTGGTAGCCGTGCCGAGTCTGTACCTCGCGGACGAAGTCCTCCATGGTGTGGCGCATCTGCTCGCCCTTGGGAAGGAACAATGGCAGACCGGAGCCGATCAGCTCTGGGTTGAACGCGAACAGTCCGAGTTCCTTACCGAGCCTCCGATGGTCTCGCTCGCGGGCCAGCTCGAGGTTGTGCAGGTGCTGATCGAGCTCGTCCCGCGTGGGGAACATCGTGCCGTAGATGCGCTGCAGCATGGGATTCCGCTCGTTGCCGCGCCAGTACGCGCCGGCTGTGCCGGTAAGCTTGAAGGGTCCGAGATCACCTGTCGCGGCGACGTGCGGGCCGCGGCAGAGATCGACAAACTCGCCTTGCTGGTAGACGCTCAACGCGCCATCGCCAAACTGCTCGATCAACTCGACCTTGTAAGGCTGCTCTTTGAACAGCTCGAGAGCCTCTTGCTTGGTTATAGGCCGGCGATCGAAGGGCTGGTTGGCGGCGATGCTCTGCTCCATCAGGCTCTCGATTTGCTCGAGATCCGCGGCCTCAATGGGACGGGGCAGCTCGAAGTCGTAGTAGAAACCGTTCTCGATCGGCGGCCCAATACCCAGCTTGGCCCCGGGAAAAACCTTGAGCACTGCATCCGCCAGCACGTGAGCGGCACTGTGCCGCATCCGTTCCAGCGGCGACATTTCCTTCTCGACTACATCTGGGTTCGACTGTTCCACCGGTAGCTCCTTCAGTCATGGTAGCGTGTTCCCTGGCACAGTCCGTGCGCTGGCCATCCAATAAGCTCTGTCCAGGAGGACATGTATGAGCGCGTTGGATTCCGACCAGCCGGGCAGCGTTCCGCGGCACGAGCTGCTAGACGGAAATGTCTTTGCCACAGAGGGCCGAGAGGAGGAACTCCAATCGGCGATCGAGGATGTGCGCGGATCACCAACCTGGCCGATTCCGGTTCCCGGCCACGAAGCCGGTCCGCCTATTTTACCAATCGGCCTGAACTGGGCCGTTGTGGCGGAGCATCTGGAGGTGGAGCGGCGCATTCTAGAGCACGAAGGATCGATTGTCCTGCCGGGCGAGTACTTTCCGGAGTCGGGCTTCTTTCTCGATCCTGTGTCACTCCGCGGCCGCCACGTGGATGTGGGCGATGTGGCCCTTCGGCCGGTCTACTTCCTGGGCGATCTCAGCGTGAGCGAGTTCCGCATCTCAATACAACTGGAGCAAACGAGCCCGGCTTCGGGTCAACCGATTGTTCCAACCAGCCGCGGCACTATCGTGTCGATATTCGCTGACGAAGCGACGGCAATGAGGGCCAAGCGGCGCCTGCTGCACGGGTCTCTAGCGACAGGCATATCGACGAAGAAACGAGAAGGCGGTGTCGAGATGCGCATCGAGCATCCAGAGCTGGAGGGCCGTGTAGCGAGCGTCGTGGCGGGCTACGGCGGAGCGGTGATTTCAATCGGCGGCCGCTCTCTGACCGCTTATTCCGGCCCTTTATCGACCGATTCTTCCCTCACCGGCGGCCGAGGCTTCACGGGCGAAATGGGCGATGCGTCTCGGCCGGGCACAGGCGTGAGCGGCGGAAGCGAGGGAGTGGAAGTTTCCAATCGAGGGACAGAGATTGTTGATGGCAAGGAGTTCAGAGCACGGTAAGATGCTCTGCGTCTGGCGGCGGTGCGGGTCCGATAGTGAGATAGACAGACCGCCAGATGAAGAGGAGAAGAGCGTTCGATGCACACGCGAGTTTTTTTAGTAGTAGCGATCGGAGCTCTTCTTGTAGCGCTTGGGGCAACACGAGGTGGGGAACTGCTGCTAGCCTCGTCCCGGCACGCTCAGTCGCATCAACAAGCCGGCTCGGCCATGAACTCGCCCGTGATGACTCCTTCTACCAGGGCCCTCGGCGGGTCGTCGGCACGAAGTGGGCAAAGATCTCGCTCGTCCGCAAGCCCGGACACCTCTGTCCTCGGTAAGGTCTCCTCTAGCCGGCTTGTCTCGGAGGCCGGGCATCAAAGCCCCCAAAAGGCCAAGTATCTCGTGCTGATTGTCCTTGACGGATCGCGGCCCGACTACTTCACCGTTCCGGGGATTCCGCATGTCAAGGCCCTGATCAGAAACGGCACGACATTTCGCAATGCTTTCGCGGGCATTCTCGAGTCGGAAACCCCCGCAGGACATGCCACGATCGGCACCGGCTCAGAACCCAAGGGTGACGGGATTCTTAGCTTTGCCTGGGCGACGTCCGAGAACACGTCGATCAATCTCTTCAGTCAGACGAAGATCAATGACGGCGATATGGAGCGGATCATGAAGAAGGCCGGCGCGTCGAGCATCGCCAGCCTGGTCCACAAGCAGAGCCCAGGAGCGCAGGTAGTCGCGCTTAGCGGAAGTAAGTACTACGCGGCCGACGCGATCGGTGGCCCGGACGCGAACGTGATCATGTACTACACCGGCACTCCCGACGGTCGCTTTGTACCGACTGCCGTGCCGGGCCACTCTCCGCCTCCCGGAGTGCTTTCCACTCCAGGCCTCTCGCTCAAGTCGTCGCACCACATTCCTCACGGACTGGAGGATCATCTGGCGATGCGGCTCGCGCTCACGACGTTTTCCAAGCTGCATCAGAAGGTGACACTCATCAACGAGCCCGAGTTCGACTGGCCGCTTGGGCACGTCGACGGGGCGGATGCCGACCCCGCGATGGTCAAGACGCTGATGCACCAGTTCGACAAGGACCTTGCGTCGATGGAGAACGCCTATCGCAAGGCCGGCATTCTCAACCAGACGCTTTTCGTGCTCACCGCCGACCACGGCTTCGCGACGATTTCGCATCGGGTTAACGACCAGCCAATCCGCAAAGCCGTCCTGGCCGCCGGCAGCAAGATGATCTCACACACCTTCCACACGGCCGACTACATCTGGCTCCAGAACCCGAAGGTTGCCAACGTCGCTGCGAAAAATGTCGCCAAGTTGCAAAACCCATACATTCAAGCGGTGTACTTCAAGGAGCACACCTCGACCGGCTATCAGTACATTCGCGCCACCGGCTCGAATCTGTTTAGAGTCCCGGGAATGGAGAACGCGAACCAGTACTTGCTCAACTCGTTTGATGGCGGCAACGGGCCCGACATCGTGGTCATGTACACCGAGCAGTCGGCGAGTTCGCCGGGTGGCCAGGCTTCCTGGAAGGGCGACCACGGCGGCGGAGCATGGGAATCGCAACATGTGCCGCTATTTATCTCGGGACCCGGTGTTCGAAAGGGCGTGACCAGCTGGTTTCCGGCACAATTGATGGATGTCGCGCCAACGGCACTGGACCTGATGGGTATCTCCAGCCAGGGGATGCACGGGCACGCCCTCGTTGGAGCGCTGACAAAGTCAACGAAGGCACAGCAAACCGCCGGCACGGCAGAGGGCAATCAGTTGTATCCGGTGATCCGCTCCCTGAAGGCAGAATCGACGGCGGACTTAAAGGCGGGCAGGTAGGAGCGCCCTAGTCAACCTGCCCCACCAACGGCTCCCTTCACTACACTCGAACATGCGCAGATTGCCCCTGCTCGTCGCCATCGCGCTGACGGCGATTCCGTGGTGCTCGCCATCGCCGTCCCTCGCGGCTTCACCCTGCCCCCGCGGCTGCCCGAAGATCACGCACATCGTGATCATGGTCAAGGAGAACCGCACCTTCGACACCATGTTCGGAAGGTTCCCGGGTGCCGACGGCGCGACCACGTACCACGATCTCAAGGGCCGTTCTCATCCACTCGGGCACGAACCGATCAGCCTGCTTTACGACGTGGCTCACACCATCGGTGACGCCAAGCTGGCGTACGACGGCGGCAAGCTCGATCGCTTCCAGCAGATCGGAGGGGCTGTACAAGCCGGACAGAACGTCTCGTACTCTCAGTTCCATGAGTCGGACATTCCCAACTACTGGAGTTATGCCAAGCATTTCACGTTGGCCGACCACTTCTTCAGCACCATCATGGGTAATAGCTTTGCCAACCACCTCTTTACCATCGCCGCCCAGGACGAAAATGCAGACGGCAGCCCGAGCGGTGTACTGAAACGGTGGGGCTGTGATTCGCGTAAGGACTCGTTTGTCGAGCAGATCCATCCCGATGGCCAGAAGACCTATCGATACCCGTGCTTCAATTTCAAGACGGTAACCGATCTGCTCGATCAGCGCCATTTGTCGTGGCGATACTACGCTCCGCAGATCGATCAGCCGGGTTACTTCTGGAATGCTCTGGATGCGATCAAGCACATCCGGGACAGCGGACTCTGGCAAAGCAACGTAAGGGACTACAAGAAGTTCGCACGGGACGCGGCGGCCGGCAAACTTCCCGCCGTGAGCTGGCTAGTCCAGCCGTTCCAGGTGAGCGATCATCCGCCTTTCAGCGTCTGCGACGGCGAGAACTGGACTGTTAGCCAGATCAATGCCATCATGTCCAACCGCCACGAATGGGACCACACCGCGATCATTCTGACCTGGGACGACTGGGGCGGGTTTTACGATCACGTCAAGCCACCGAAGGGGCCCAATCCGCTCATCGAGTACGGCTTTCGGGTGCCGGCCATCGTCATCTCGCCGTACGCTAAGCGGGGCTACGTAGACCACACCATGTACAGCTTTGTCAGCATCGTGCGGTTCGTCGAGAAGGTCTACCATCTGCCCGCTCTCGCCAAGTTTGACCGAGAGAGCAACGGCTTGCTGAATGCCTTCAACTTCCGGCAAAAGCCGGCCAAACCGCTGATCTTACAGCAGCGAAACTGTCCGCCAAGGCGGGTTCCGGCCTATCGTCCCACGCGAACTTATGCCATCGGGGGAGTCGTCGTCGCCGGTCTGGGAACGATCTGGCTGGGGATGCTGTCGGTGCCGATCCTCGAGCGCCGGCGCCGCCTGGCAGATCGATTGAGGCGGGGCACGCCGGGACTGCAGATTGCGCTAGGGGCCGTATTCGGGGGCAGCCTAATGGCCTATGTGCTGTACTTGCTGGCAACCTGGAATCTTCCGCACTGACGCAGCCGCCGCAAGTAGAACTTGGCCCGCACGAGACGCATCGCTCTTGGTC
>JBOGSL010000370.1:0-2635 GCA_050695395.1 Chloroflexota bacterium
GCCCCCCGTTCCTGATTCCTCCTCTCTTCATCACCACCTGTCATCCCACAGGGTCGCTCGAACCAACCCGGATACAGCCGGTGGCGCCGATTTCTCAATGGCGTGGCCGCACAGCGCGAGGGAGGACACGAAATCATCGTGCCCTTCGGATTCGGGCACGGCCCAGCCCATGGTCTGGTTGGCGCGCAGCCAGTAGCGGCACGCGGCGACCTCGCGCCAGAGCTCGTTGGCCTCGGGCGAGCCGTCGCTTTGGTAGACCGACAGCCTCCCGGTGTTCAGCATGGCGAGCAGCTGATAGGCCAGACGGCTCTTGAGCGGGGCGCTGAAGGTCACCGCTTCGGTGCGATCGGGATGCCGCGCCTTCAGAAACGCCGCCAGCCCGGCGCCGATGCCCGAAGCGTCTACCGCGACGCGGCTGAAGTGCCAGCGATCCCAAAGCGCGAGCAGCCGTTCGAATTGCCAGACCTGCCCGCGTCCCGTCCACCAAACGTGCTCCACGATCCTTCCAACCGGCTGGCCCTCCCGATCGCGATCCAGCTCGGCGATGGTGACCACGGTGCTGTCGCGCCGGCAGCCGGCGCGAACGGCGGCGTCCTCGGACTCCTCATCGGCCCCGGCCAGGTCGATCCCGGCGACGTAGGTCTTGCCCGGCTCGGGTCCGCGCAGCCGCTGATGCTCGCCCGCCAGGCGCCGGCGCTGCTCGACGTCAAACAGCCGGCCGGCATCGGTGAGCGTCTCGAGCCGGTACTGGGTACGGATCGAGGGGTGATCGTCGCCCAGGCGCGCAATCTCAGCCTCGACGAAGGCGCGGTAGTGTGTGTTGCCGGCGGCGAGATGGGTCCAGTCGTACTCGAAGTGCAGTCGCTCGCCGGTGCGAGCCTCGATGTCGAGATTGATGCGCTTCTGGCGCTCAAGGATCGAGTCTTCCTCCCAGGCCGTGCCATAGAGGACTATGGTGGCGTTGCCGGCGCTGGCCATGGGGCGAAATTCGCGTTCGTACTTGTCGAGATCGACGTCCTGCGCTTCGTCGATCTCGAGGAGCAGCGAGGCCGTGGCGCCAACCACGTTGGCGCTCCGGTCGGCGGAGAGGAAGGTGATGGAGGCACGCCCGAGGCGCAGCATGTAGCCGAAGGAGGGCTGCCAGTGCGCACGGGTAAGGGGCGACGCGGCGAGCACCTCTTTGGCGCGGAGAATGGAGTTGATGATCTGCGGCTTGAAGCTCGGCGCGGCCTTGACGATGCCGCCGCCACGACCGGCAAAGAGCGCCAGGAGATAGGCTTCGAGCTGCGCGCTGGTCTCGTTTTTCCCCATCTGGCGCGCCATCATCACGGTGTAGGTGTTGCCCCGCCGTTCGATCACGGAGCGCGCGATGGCGCGACCGGCCTCCAGCTGATACGGACGCAACGGGCGAGCGCCCGTGTGGGAGAACGTCTCGAGATCCGAGAGTGGGTTCACGATGTGAAAGTCATTTCCCGGCCTACCCGGCCGCAGTCGCCGAATCGGCCTCGGCGGTTTTCTTCATCACACACCCGCGCAGTGCACGTGCTGCAACCAGGTGCCGCTTTCGGGGGTAATGGCCCAGTCGAGGGCGACGATGCGGGCGAGCTGATTGATGCCGAGGCGATCGCTCGAATACGCGATCACATCGCCGATCTCGTGGATGGGGTTGATGGGGGTGGCGATCTCGGCGGCATATGCGTTGCGCTGCTCTTCGGCCAGCGCCAGCCCGGCGCGGAGGGCGCACTGGGGACTGCTGGTGAGGAGCCGGTCAACGATGATGCGCGTTATGGGACGTCCCGAGGCGGCGAGATCGGCATTATCGACGCTGATGGCGAACGGCGGCGGCGCCGGAGTGAAGGGCGGCGGCACGCCGGGCGGCAACGGCGGATTCTGGCCAATCACCTGAATGAGATTGGCCCGATCGGCGGCATAGGCGTAGCTGTAAGCGTACACCTCGTCGCCGTAGGTCCAGGTGCCGGCATCGGCCGGCTGGGGATCGACTACCCGCAGCCGGGCGGAGGCATCCGCGAAGAACACGAACCCGAAGATGGCGGAGAGGCGGCGCAAGGCCGCCAGCCAGCTCTCACCGGCGGTGACGCTGAAGCAACCGATCTGCTCAGAGAACTGCGTCGTGCCGGGCAGCGCCGCGACCTCCAATCCCACCTGCCCCGCAAGCTCGCCCACCAGCGCGCCGACGCTCTGAGCATCGGCATCGCGCACCTCGTCCGAGGGCGTATCCAGCAGCCGGAGGGCGCAGCGGCCGCGCAAGGTCAGGGTGCTGTCGGCACGCACCGAAGTGTAGGTCCAGGTGTCGAGAAAGAAGGTGTGGGTCTGAACCAGCGTCCCGTCGTAGCCGAGGCTCACATCGATCGAGGCGCCCGGCTGGATGCTGGGCAGCTTGTCGCCGTTCGGGCCGTATGCGCCGTCGAAGGTATCCAGCACCAGGGTCAGGGTCGATTCCTGGCTCTGTCGATCGGTGATGCGCAGATCGAGCACATCGTCGCTGATGTCCAGCGCGGTCGGCGGCTGAAAGGGCGCGCTATACACGGACTGGCCGTCGCAGACGATCAGCGTGCCGTCGCTCACCAGCGCCTGCGCCTCGTACTGGAAGACGGAGCCGAGCACCGCGTAGGGA
>JBOGSL010000371.1:0-1561 GCA_050695395.1 Chloroflexota bacterium
CCTCCATGCTCTTCCTCGGCGCGCAGCCGTATTTCGTCGCAAAGCTCTGACGCCTTCCCTCGTCGCGGCTGAAACACGCCGCCAGGTCCACAAGGGGACTCGCTGAGTACGCCTCGGCAAGAACCCGCGCCCAGCGTCCCAGCCCGACGGCACCTACGTGTACAGGTCGCTCCATCATCGCTCCATTCTTCGGGCATCACCTGTTGGTGGGGCAGAACACGCAGCCACGTGGACGACCGCCTTCAACCAGGACGCCGACGACATTCTCCCATGCCTTCTCATACAACCGCCTTGAACTCTGATAGCTCACGCCAGCCACATGGGGCGTGAGCAGCACCCGTCCGTCCAATGTCTGGACCGCTCGCAGAAGGGGGCTGTCGAGGGGAAGCGGCTCCTCCTCGAACACGTCGAACGCTGCGCCTCCGAGTTGCCCCTTACTCACCAGGTCCAACGCTGCAAGCTCGTCAACTATCCCGCCCCTCGACGCCTGGATCAGCACTGCTCCGCGCTTGGCGCTTCGCAGCACCTCCCCACTGAGTAGGCCTCGGGTATCCCTTGTGAGGGGGACGTGCACGGTGATGACGTCTGCTTCAACGACAAGCTCTTGAAGGGAGCGGCAGCGAGTCAGCGTACCCTCGGCCCCCGAACCTCTGGGCTCCGGGTCGTAAAAGATGCTCCTGGCGCCCGCCGCCAAGAACAGGCGCGCCACTTCTGTGCCGATATGGCCCAAGCCCACGATCCCCACGGTCAAGTCCTCGAATGTCCAGACCCGATCGGGTTCGAGGGCCGACCGTGCCCCCCTGTAATCTCCCGTACGCACCATGCCATCCGCAGTACCGAGCCGGCGCAAGAGAAAGCCTGCGGCCAGTAGGACGTACTGCGCGACGGCTGCCGCGTTGCCCCCTGCCGCGTTCGCCACGGACGCACCGATGGCCTCGAGTGCCTCCGTGGGTATGCGATCCCAACCCGCGCCAGTATACTGAACCAGGCGCAGGTCATGGGCGCCCTGAAGCGCGCCCCGAGGCAGCGGCCCACCGGCCGACGGCAAGACCAGACCCACGGCCCCAACCAGCGCTTGGCGGAGATCCGGGTCGCCAGGGTCACGATACGAAATGGCAAGCTCCGGGGGAGGCTCCACTCCCACCTTCCGGAAGTCCTCTAGGGGCCTAAGGCAAACTACGGCCGGTGCGCTCCCAACGCTCGGGGTCACCCGTGCTCCGCCCTGCCGCCCGACCGGCTGCCGGATCGCCCGCCTTCGTCAGCGCTACCCTCCGACTCTTCCGTCAACTGATCTACGTCGCCGGTCGGAAAGAAACAGATCAGCCGGAGCACGGAAGACCCCACATTACGCGTCCGGTGCAGTTCGTCGGCCGGGACGTGGATGGTGTCGCCGACCATCGCCGGCAGGACGCGGCCCGGAGTCTCGAGCTCAGCCGCACCCTCCCAGATCGTGATCACCTCTTCAACTCCGCGATGCCTGTGCATCCGCCTGACCGGGTTGGACTTCGCCTCACATCCGGTCGCCCGTCCTGGCATGGTTGCCTCCGGATCGATCTCCACC
>JBOGSL010000372.1:0-6670 GCA_050695395.1 Chloroflexota bacterium
CCGCACGCTCCGGCAGCAACGGTATAGCGGCCGTTCTCAAGGGAGCTCATGGCAACGGCGAAGCCCTCGCCCTCCTCGCCCAGACGATTCTTGGCCGGTACTCGAATATCGTGCATGAAGACGCTGCCGGTATCGCCGGCGTGGATTCCCGCTTTGAGATCGATCGGCCTTGTCTGGAATCCCTCGCCTGCCTCTTCTCGGTTGACGATGAACGCTGAGATGCCGTGGTGGCGAGCCTCGGGATCGGTTTTGGCGAAGATCAAGAAGGTATCGGCGTAGTCCGCATAGGACACCCAGGTCTTTTCGCCATTCAGGATGTAAGAATCCCCGTCTCTTCGCGCAGTAGCCTTCATGCCCGCGACATCTGACCCGGCATTGGGTTCCGTGAGACCGAAAGCGCCGAAGCGCTCGCCCGAGGCAAGCGGCCTGAGGTGCTCCTGCTTCTGCTCCTCGCTACCCCAGACGTAGATGCCGCAACCGCACAGGCCGATGTGTACCGAGAGGATGGTGCGGAAAGAGGTGTCGACATACTCAAGTTCTTCGGACGCCAGGCCGAGGCTGAGATAGTCCATGCCGCTGCCACCGTAACGCTCCGGGAAGCAGAGACCGGGCAAGCCGATCGTCGCCAGCTTCTTGAAGGTGTCGGGGTCGTAGTAGTGGTTGGTGTCGTTCTGCTGGATTGTGGGGGCGAACTCGGTCGCCATGTAATCGCGAACCGTCTCCACCAACAGGCGCTGATCGGAGTTCAGCGAAAGATCAACCACCGCGTCCCCTTTCCGGATGCGAGGCATTCTAACGTGTTTGCGTCTCTCGTTGGCCGCGTCAGGGAAGCCTCGGTGCCGCGCCGGTGTTCACCGAGCCAACAAAAAAGGAGGGGCGGTCTCCCGCCCCTCCGTGGTCGCCTGAGTGGTTTACCCTTCGCCGCCGACCGCCTGCTTGAGCCGGGAGCCGGGGCTAAAGGCCGGCCGCTTGCCCGCCTTGATCTGGATTGACTCTCCGGTCCGGGGATTGCGTCCGGTGCGAGCCGCGGTATTGGTCACGCGAAAGTTGCCAAAGCCGGTGAGGCGCACTTCCTCGCCACTCGACAGGGCCTTTGTGATGGCGCCGAGCATCGCGTCGACCGCGCGCCCAGCCTGTGCCTTATTGAGACCTGCCTCCTGTGCCACCTCTTGGGTCAACTCGGTCTTCCCGATGGGCATGCCATACCTCCTTCACGATCTTTCGTCCAGGCTTATCATATCATCGTTTCGCTCTTCCGGGGTCAACTTTCCCCGATAATCCGCCAAAAACGTCCAGATTACGCGCTTTCCTCCTCCTGGTGGCGTTCGTCCAACCACTCCGAGACCGGCTGGCCGTTGCTGAAGCGCTTCGGCGTCCTGCCCTGGATAGCGGCGATGACGTTCTTGTAGCCGTGCTTTCGCCCGTATTCGACGATAACGTTGAAGCCCGCATCGCGGCTGGCTGCCTTCTGCCAGGCGGTGATGATTTCTTTGCTGGCTGTGTCGAATTCTTCCTTGCTCAGCCCTGCCATGGTGTCTCCTTTTAGCGGTCGTCTGCGGACATCATGCGTATTCGCCCCGGGCGGATGCAAGGGAAAATCATGATCGGGAGCTGCGCCCGGGGGCCCACCGCCCAGAGCAAGGCGAAGGCAGATCCCACGCGGGGTAGACGCGGGGGCAAGGGACCGGCCGCACGGGGCAGAATAGGGCGAGCCAGGAGGAACCGCGGCCCGCGCCCTGCGCTGTACCATCTCCTCCCACTCTTCATTGCGATTCACGCCTCCCGGGGATCATCTGCGAATGGTAAGAACCGACGTGCAGCCAGAGATCGGTGCAGAGCGCATCGCGAGCTTCCAAGAGGAAGTGCTGGGATGGTACGCCGAAAACAAACGGGATCTGCCCTGGCGGGGGGCCGCGGACCCGTATCACATCCTTGTCTCCGAAATCATGCTGCAACAGACGCAGGTGAGCCGGGTTGTCCCGAAGTACCGAGAATTTCTACTGCGGTTTCCGACCCTATCGGGATTGGCCCGGGCGCGAGCCGATGAGCTACTACGAGCCTGGCAGGGCCTGGGCTACAACCGCCGAGCAGTTCGCCTGAGAGAGGCGGCCAAGGTGGTGGCGACCAGGCACGCCGGAGCCCTGCCAGAGACCGTTGCCGAGCTTGAAGCGCTTCCGGGCGTCGGCTCGTACACGGCTCGTGCCGTTGCGTGCTTCGCCTTTGGACTGCACACGTCGGTGATCGACACGAATGTCAGGAGAGTGCTGGCCGGTTTCGCGGGCCGAACGCTCAGCGAAAGAGAGACAGAGGCTCTCGCCCGCCGCATGCTGCCGGCAGGAAAAGCGGCAGATTGGAACCAAGCTCTCATGGATTATGGCGCGGCAGCTCGCCAGGGGGCAGCGCCGCGTGGCTCGGGCCGACATGAACCATTTGCGGACAGCAACCGCTTTTGGCGCGGCCGCATCGTGGACACTCTGCGGCACCATGAATCCCTGGAGCTTGGCGGCTTGCTTGGCTCCCTGCCCCCTCAGGTGGATGAGATGCGGGTGCGCGGCCTGCTGCGCATCCTTCACGAGGAAGGGTTGGTGACCTACGATGCGACCGACGATCGCGTGACGCTGGGGGTTGCGGAGGATTGACGCGGAGCATAAGGATAGAAGAGTGAATGAGCTTCTCATCGTGGCGTCCAGAGACGGTGTGACAACTTTCTCACAAGGTCAGGGCGAGTGGCAGCTAGTGCATCGGGCCCTCGAGGACCACGAGCCGACCGCGGTAGTTGCCCGTGAGGGTGTAATTCTGGCGGGCACCACGGACGGCGTGTTTCGTTCGGACGACGGGGGTAGGAGCTTCCAGGAAGCGAGCAAAGGGCTAGCGTATAAGCACGTTCGGTGGATGTCGTACGATCCCGAGATTTCCGACCGCGAGCTGGCCGGCACCGAGCCGGCGGGGCTATTCATCTCGTCCGACGGTGCGGGGCGATGGCACTCTTGCTCAGAGATTCCCAAGCTGCGAGACCAGTACCACTGGTTCCTCCCCTACTCGCCGGAGGCCGGCTGCGTGCGAGGTTTCGCCTTTCATGCGGACCGGGTCTACGCGGCCGTAGAAGTAGGGGGAGTGCTTCGGTCTGACGATCGGGGTGATAACTGGCGCCTGGCGGGCGGCAGCAGTGGCGAGCCGAAGAGGGAAAGGCTCGACCATCAGGTGCACGCGGATGTTCATTCGGTAATAAGCTATCCCTCGTCGCCGGATGTGGTTTTTGCGGCGACTGGCGGAGGACTGTATGGCAGCAGTGACGGGGGTGACAGGTGGCGGGCGCTTTATTCGGATTGCTATTGTCGCGCTGTCTGGGCGGATAAGCTCGACGTTCGCCATGTTGTGCTGGGCCCCGCCAACGGAGTCAATCGGGACGGACGAATCGAGGAATCATGGGACGGCGGCGAAAGCTGGGAGAACGCTTCGGCGGGTCTCGACCTTCCCTGGCCACGCTGCATGATCGAGCGATTCTACGAGAGCGGGGATGAGCTACTCGCGATAACCAGTGACGGGCGCCTGTTCTCCTCGCCGCTGGTCGTGCGCTCCTGGCGTCGGATCGTTCCGGAGGTCGGCCAGGTGCGTGCCGTAGCCGTCAGGCTAGACGCCATCTCCGAGAAGCCGTCTGGCTAAATCAGCGTAAATCTCCGTGGCCTGAATGATCTGCAAGGTTTCGACATATTCATCGGGCTGATGGGCCATCGCTTGAGAGCCGGGTCCGCAGATTACCATCGGAATGTTGAATCCGGGGCCCAAGCAGGCCGCGTCGGTGCCGTAGGAAACTCCTCCTACGTGCGGCTTCCGCCCGCATACCTGCTCAACGGATGAGACGGTGTCTCCGACGAGCCGCTCCTCCGGATCAGTCTCGAGGGGCGCCTTGTCATTCTCAATTTCGATCTCGATGCGGGCCCCGAACTTTTCGGCTGCTTCTCCGGCGAGACGCCGGATCTCGCTGAGTATGGCCTGGTGATCCTGGCCGGGTACGGTGCGCAGATCGAGCGAAATCTCGCAGACGTCGGGGACAACGTTCGTCTTGTTCCCGCCGCGAATGACGTTTGGGCTGAGTGTAGGCTTGCCCAGCGAAGCGCTCTCGCGAAAGTCAAAGGGGTACGGCTCGAGCTGTTCGACTAAGCCGCTGATGGCCTGGATGGCGTTCGACCCGAGCTCCGGCATCGAGCCATGGGCGGTGCGACCAAGAGCCCGGACCGTCACCCAGAGCACTCCCTTCTCCGCGATGAAGACGTCGAGGTCGGTCGGCTCGCCCACCACCAAATATGCTGCTCCGTCCAGCGAGCGCCGCTCCACCATCGCCGAAGCTCCCAGCATTCCCGCCTCTTCGCCGGCTGTCGCCGCGAGGATGACATCCGCCGAGGGTTTGAAGCCCTGTTGCTTCAAGATGCCGAGAGCAACAGCCATCGCCGCCACTCCACCCTTCATGTCCGCGCCGCCTCGGCCATACAAGCGGCCATCGAGTAGGTCGGCGCCGAACGGTTCGTGGTTCCAGGGTTGCTCGCCCGGCGGCACCACGTCGAGGTGGCCGGTGAAGACCAGGTGGCCGGCACCGCTGCCGGGCAACCGGCCAATAAGGTTTGCTCGATTGGGCGCGAGCAGGTCCAGTTCAATCGTCAGACCAAAGGCTCGCATCGCCCCGGCCAGCCGTTCGGCAACGGGAAGCTCGTCGCCCGGAGGGTTAATGGAGCGGATCTGGACCAGATCGCGGGTCAGGTCGACGGCGTCTCGCGGGGCGATCGCGTCGGTCACCTGATTACCCTTTCCATAATGCAAAGGCATGAAGTATCATGCGTCGCCATGAGCCGACTCGGAGTCCTGGTCATTCTAGGATGCGTGCTGCTAACGGGTACTGTTGCCGCGGCGGCGCCGGTCTCTTCCGACTGGCCCGCCCTGAACCATGACGCCACCTCCAGCAATTACAACACGGGTGAGACGGCTATCACGGCGCAGAACGTCCTCAAGCTGAAGGTGAAGTGGACGGCGCCCATTGCCGATGTCTCGTACCCCATCGTATCGGCGGGTAAAGTGTACGTTCCCGTAGTCTGGCACCACGTGGTCCACCTGCACGTGCTAGACGCTGCATCGGGCCGCCGGTTAACCACGATTTCGCGGAACGCCCTCGGCGGTGAGTTGGTGTCCGGCGATGCCCTCTGGACCGCTGGGAGTGCCCTGCAGGCACTGGATCCATCGACCGGCAAGGTTCTGGGTAAGGTCGCCGCCGATCCGAGCGTTCACGACGGGACGTTCGTCGATCCCGAGACCGATGATTCCGTGTTGATTGCCGGCTACACGAGCACCGCAGCGAGCGGCAAGGGTCAGCTGTACAGCGTGGACCCGAGCGCCTACCAAATTCTCTGGCACCGCGCTTCCAGCACGGCCGACGGTTTGCTCAGCTCGGGGCGCGCCGTGACCTCCGACAGCGCCGGGAGCGTCTTTTACAACGAGACCAGCGGGCGGAAAATCGGCACGTCGGGGATTCGAGGGGCCACGTGGTTCGCTGCCGGCAAGGAGGCTTATTCGGTCTCCCCGGAGACCAAGCAGGGCGCGACGCTCTCCGGTCTCGCCTCAAACGGCCATCAACTCTGGAAGCGCGTGATCGGTCCCGTGCTCGCGGCCTCAGACTGGCCTCACGCCAGCAGCGACAGCGCCGTCTACATCCAGATTTTTAAGCCATTCCAGGGTGTGGAGGCGCTCGACGCAACAAGCGGAAGGGTGCTCTGGCACCGGTCACTTCAGGGAATAACCGAACTGGCGCTGGCGAATAACCTTCTGTTCGTGCTGACCTACGATCTCGGTCAGCCTTCAAGGATTGTGGTATATCAAGCGAGCAACGGTAAGCCGGTAGGCGGCCTCACGCTATCCGACGGTTACTTCGGATTCCACGCCGCGAACGGATTGATGGTGGCCGATGGCATGATCTTCGTCCGAGTCGCGAGCGGCAAGGGGTCTCTGTTGGTGGCGTTGGGCAAGGGTTAAATCGCCGGCAAACCCGCCGTGTCCGGCAGGCCGCGCATGGCGGCGACGAGCACACGCTCCGAGAGAACACCTCGGAAGAAGACAGCAGAAGCAGAGCCGCTGCACTTCTTCGGCAACGTCACATGTACTTTCTTGCCGTACTGAGCGAAATTGACCTGCTCCGCAATCGCGAGCTTTTGCTTCTCGAATGTCCCCTCACTCCGGACCATCATTCGCAGGACCTGGTAGTTCGACTGCGCCACGTACTCGTCGAGGCGAATGTGGGTCTTCTGTTTGTTGTGCTTGCCGCTGGTGACGAGACCCGTCTCGCGAACATGCCACGTGGTGACGCTGTCCACGGTTTCCGGTCCGAGCAGCGTCCACTTATTCAAGCTCACTGTCGCGCCGGCAGAAGTCGGGGCAGTGCTCACCGCTTCCAAACTGGAGCCGGCCGAGCACGACCATGTATTGCCGAGCTTCTCGGCAATCTTCTTACCGACTTGCTTGATGCGAACGACAGGGAGCTTAAGGTGAGCGGCAAACGTTCCCTTGACGTATGCCTGCGTCTTGCCTTTCCAGCTCTCGTTGCCGACCTCCTGCATCTTCAGCGACGAGCGTGCCAAACCGGGAAGGTCGATTGTGGCGTAGCCGGTGATGTGCGCGCTGCCGGCAG
>JBOGSL010000373.1:0-1537 GCA_050695395.1 Chloroflexota bacterium
GGCTTGCCGCGAATGTTTAGAGCGTCAAGATCCATGCCATCCACTTTAGCATCAAACAGACTTTGAGTTCCTGTTACGCGAAGTACTTGCGCGCAGTTACGGCTTGAAGAGATAATCGCCGTCCTGATACCTTTGGCACGGAGGGCATGAATAAAGTCGACGGAAGTCTGGAATATCTTCGGACTTTGTTTGTCCAGAATTTGGAGGAAATACTCATTTTTTCGATTCCCCAGTCCGCACACGGTCTCGGTGTTCCCCGAATCGTCTTTGCTCCCCTGAGGTAAAGATATGTGTCTCGATGCCAGGAGGCTCTTCACGCCGTCGTATCTGGGCTTGCCGTCAACATACATTCGATAGTCAGAGTCTTGGAATGGTTCGAACTGTACGTTGTCTCTCTTGGATCTCTTTTTGATATATTCATCGAACATCTGTTTCCAGGCGGCAGCGTGAAGCCTTGCAGTACTGGTTATCACGCCATCGAGATCGAAAATGAAAGCGCTGATTTTATTCGGTGATATTACAAATTTTTGCGTGTCGGTCAATTCGCTTTTCTCATCCCTGCGCAAAATGCCCCCTTGTTTTCGACAGAAATTCTCCTGGCGCCGTAAAGATTTTTGGATCCGCTACGCAAGTATCTTCCGACGGATAAATGGATTGCATCAAATGCAAGCTCGCATGTTTTCGGGTCGTTGACCTCTTTTGATGGCGAATCAAAATACAAATGTTACCTCCTATGTAATGCGGCATAAAGGTCATGTTTCATCATATCGATGAAATTGATCCTCACATCATTATCCTTTAGACTTCACATGTAAAGACACTTCCAAGTTCCTTTAGAATAGAACAACGGTATTCAGACATAGTTCGAAAACAGCTTATACTAATAGAGAAGATTATTCACGAGTCACATTTGGCCACGAGAGGGTTGATTGGGCATCGTATTTTGCGAGAACACAAAAAGCAAAAAAAATGTGGTATCTGGAGAAGATGAGAGGAATCGGCTCGACCGACAATGAAGGCAAAATCATTCGGAGCAAGGTCTTCATAGTATCTAAGCAAAAGTACGAAGATTGCTCCTGACCAATTATCTATGTCTCAAATGAGCGAGATGTGTCTAGCAATGAGCGACAAGCCCTCGACGAACTTCAAGAGGAAATTCTGAAGAAGAAGGATTTGGAAGGAAACCTGCTGGTGGTTTTCAGTCGTCCAAGGAAACAAAGAGAATTCCTGAGACGCAATCGTCCGCAAGAAATCGGAAAGTGGATGCCTGGCATCAAACGAATCCGAGTGAGCGACTCTAAACACGATTGGCGAGAATTCGGAATTGAGGATTTAATCGAAGGCAAGCAGTATTATGGTATGCCGAAGAATGATTTGTGGATGAAGTGGATTAACTCTGAACAGAACCCCGCTAGGAATACAGACATTACAGATAACGGCATTGCTACCTTGCCTCAATCGTAGGAAGACTGCTGGCGCCGAAATACGAACTCACGAGATCTGCTTTATTTCGATGAGACCTGACGCAGCTGTATAG
>JBOGSL010000374.1:0-18815 GCA_050695395.1 Chloroflexota bacterium
TCTCAATACTGCATAATGAACTCGTGGAAGTCGAGGTTATCAGCCACCGGCCCTGCCGGCTCGATCAGACCGTGCTTCGGCGGCTGGAGTTGGGTGACGAGATTACCGACCACCCGGAGACTGCGCCCGAAGTTACGATGCGGTGCCCCGACTGCTGCTCGCTCATGATGTACCGAGGCGTCGGGCGTCTCCGCAACGGCAAACTGGTGCACGTCTTCGAGTGCGTGCACTCTCACCGAGAAGTCATCAGCCTCAGCGTGGTCGTTACCGAGCGCTAATCAGCTCCCGGTTTCCTGTCGTGCTTCTTCCGCTGACGTCTCGGCCGATCGTCCATTCTCGGTCTCGGCGTCCGCAACGTCTTCCTCGGCTCGCGCAAACTCCTTGGCGAGTAAGTCGCGCTCTCGGGTAATCTCGGCCAATTGCTCGGTGGGGGCTTCTATGGTCATGGTCAGCGGTTCATTCACTACGCCCTCCGCTGGATGCCGGGGCCGAAATCTCTGGAAATACCGCACGTAGAACGGTGGTCGGCGCACCATGGTGACGACGTGCTGGTTGCCCGTGACCTGGGCGTAGACCGCCTGGGCGATGACATAGATGATGCCCGCAACCGGCACGGCGATGAAAGCGCCGACAATGCCGTCGAGCTCGATCCCGAGCAGCACCGCAAGAATCGCCACGATGGGATGCACGCCCACGGCGTGGCCCATGACCCGGGGCGCTATAACGTGTGCTTCGAGCTGCTGGATGATGATAAACAGGACCACCACTGCCAGCGCGAACTGCCAGCCACTCTGGAACCACGCGATACCGATGGCCGGCAGCGCACCCGCGATCGGCCCCAACATCGGAACAAGCTCAAAGAAGCCGGCCACCAGTCCGATGACAAGCGGGTACTCTACTCCCAGCAAAAATGTTCCACCCGCCGCCATCAGTCCGATAATCAGTGCCAGCAACAGCTGCCCTCTGATATAGCTGCCGATCACCGTTCGGAGAATCGCTTCCCCGAACAGGGCCTGGTTCCGACCTCCTTCCGGCAAAATGCGCAAGATGTTGTGACGAAGGCGAGGGCCGTCGATGAGCAGGTAGAGCGAAATCACCAGAACCGCCAGGATATCGACGACGACCTGGCTCGCGCCGAGAACGATTGTGAGCGTGTTGCTGAGGATTTGCTTACCGATGTGCTGGGCGTTGCCCAAAGCCTGCTGCTCGAACGTTTCGAGCTTGATGTTGATGCTGTGGGCCCTGAAGTAGGCGTCTACGGCGGTGACGACGTGCCGCAGTTGCTTGACATCACCGGGCAGGTGTTTGGCCAGCGCCACGAGCTGGCCCGCTAGCGGCACCAGGATCAGATCGCTGAAGCCGAACAGAATCCCGATGAGCGCGAGGTAAATCAGGACCACCGCAAGGCCCCGGGGCAGGCCGCGGCCCTGCAACCAGCCGACCACGCCGCCGAGCAGGAATGCCACCAGCATGGCAACCAGCAACAGGATCAGGACCGAGACGATCACCTGGAAGACGTTCCAGGCGACGATAATTACACCAATGCCCGCCAGGATCGCCAGCAGGACCAGGTTGATGTAGATCAGCGTGTCGCGGCTTGGCTTCATGATCAAAAACCGCGGAATCCGCGGTTGTCAACCGAGTATAGCCAGGCTATGGCACAATCGTTGCGGCTGGCGTTATCAGCAAGAGGAGGGTCAGATGGATGCCATGAAGAGCACCGAACGGATCGACCCCGGAAACGATGTACTGGGCAGCAAGGGCGACAAGCTTGGCACCGTCGCCTACGTCGTAACCAAGCCCCCGAAAATGGAGGTCACCGATCTCGTCGTCAGTACGGGAGATCTCCTCGGCCGCGACGTGATTGTGCCTATCGACAAAGTAACGAGCGTGAGCAACAGCAAGGTGCACATCTCGCTCGACAAAGCTCAGTTGAGCAAGTGTCAGGACTACGTCGAAGTCAACTACAAAGCCGCGCCGGTTGCTTGGTTGCCTCCCGCCGGCTACCTATATCCCGCCGGCGCCATGCTTTGGCCGTCAGACTATTACGTCCCACAGCAGGCCAGCGTGAAGGTAAACGCGCCGGAGGGGACCGTAGGCATCAGCTCCGGCATGAATGTGAAAAGCAGCGACGGTCACACCGTCGGTTCGGTTGATGGCGTTTACATCGATCCGGCCGATGAGGATGTTACCGGCCTTGTGATCAAGCACGGCTTCATCTTCACTCATGACACCTTTGTGCCGGTTCAGTATGTCTCGGATATCACGTCGGGAGATGTGAACCTCAATCTCACCGCTGATGAGGTGAAGAAGCGTCTTGAGGGTGACTCATAGCCTCGGGATTTTCCGGGTTCGCGGGTCGCGGATCGTACTCGGGAGAGCGCACCGTCTGGAAGCCGCTGTTCGCCACCGCAGACGTGAACGGCTCGACCTAAAGACGGGCTTGCCCCTCCCCAAGAGGGTCGCCTCCGTCGGTCAGGCGTGCGCCGCCACCAGCACTAGGCTCGTAGCATAGGCGATACCGAAGCCCACGACCAGCCCGCCCATCACCACTTCGTGAGCCGAGGCGACACGGTGGAGCAACGGAAGAAGCTGGCTCAGCACGTAGATGATCGAGCCGGCGGCCAACGACAAGAACAAGATGAAAATCTGGGAGGAATGAACGCTGACGCCGAACACCGTCCCCAGAAAGGTTGGGCCGCCACCGATGAGGCCGGCCAGTGCGATGAACCGCCAGGGAGCGTCACCTCCGAGCGGGGCCGAGATGCCGAAACCCTCGGTCATGTTGTGCAAGCCGAAGCCGATGATGAGAACCGCGGCTAGTTGAATTGCGCCGGTAGAGGCCGCCTGGCCGATCGCCAGACCTTCCGAGAAATTATGCAACCCTATTCCCGTCGCGATCATGTATCCGAGTGTCATGCCGCTCGGCGCCTCGCCCACTTCTCGCCGGAGAAACCGCTGTTCGAACACCACCAACCCCAGCAGACCAATGCCGAGTCCGCCGATCAGCAATGCCACGTCCAGGGCAAAGACCCCGTGTTGCCCGCTGTTCAGCGCCGTGTTCACCGGCCCGGTTGCGTCGGAGAGAACGTCGAATAACAGGAAGAACAGGATCCCGCTGGCCACGGCATTGAGAAAGCCTTGCAATGACCGTGGCGGATTCTTGACTCTGGCAAGCGGCAGCCCCAGGTAGATCGTGGCTCCGGACAGCGCTCCCAGCCCGATAATTTCTAGGGTGCTCATGACAGATCGCTCTCCGCCACCCAGATTTTTCCGGCCAGGTCTCGTTGGACGGCGCATCGCCTGCCCGCCGTCTGAAAGACTACCGCTTCCTCCGGATCGGGCTCGAGCAGGGTGAGCTCGGCGCGTGGGTGGATCCCGGTGTCGGAGAGTTGCCGCAGTACCGCCGACTCATCCTCCACTACCTCGGAGATCAGCACCACTCGGACCGTTTGGCCGAGGCCGGCATCCGCGAGCCGGAACGCCGACTGCTCTCTCAAGAACTCGGTCCCGCTGGACGCGTTGCCCGGAATGGGATTGCCATGCGGACAGGTGCGGGGGTTGCCCAGGAGGGAGGAGATGCGGGCCTCCACCTCGGCCGAAATCCAGTGTTCCAACGCGTGAGCCTGTTCGTGGGCACTCACCCAGTCCATTCCCAGTACATCGAACAGCAGTCTTTCAGCCAGGCGGTGCCTGCGCAGAATCTGCTCCGTCAGCTCCCGGCCCTTCGCGGTTAGCTCAATCGCGCGGTTGGGACCCAACTCCACGAACCCTTCGGCCACCAGGCGCTTGAGTGTTTCGGAGACCGTTGCCCGCGCTACTCCAAACTTCTCGGCGAGACGCGCGGCAATCACAGGCTCGCGCTCCATCCAGAGGTTGTAAATGGTCTCCAGATATTCTTCGGTGACCTGCGACGCCATCTGTTAGGCCCCCCTAACAAGAGTGTAGCAGTGCTTTTTAGGGCACAACGGTGGCGCTTCGCTCTTCCGCGCGTTTGGTGAATTTGATGAAAGGAGGGGAAGAGATCGCCCGGGCCGCCTGCGTTCCCCCGTAGCCCCGCCCGTTGCCGAGAATCATGTCGATGCCCTACGTCTCGCGCTCTCTCACCGCGACAGGGAGTTGGGGCCGGGGGTGAGAGCCGCGCGAGACGTCTCCCGCAGTCCCTCGATGCTTTACGGCTCAGTCGGCTCGGGCGTGGGAACGGGAGTTGGGGTGGGCGTGAAGGGCGGAGGCGCCGCCGGCGCAGGCACGATGGCGAGGATCGGACCGGCTGTAGCGGTCGGTGTGGCAGAGGGTGCAGGCGTGTTAGTGAGAGGTACCGAGGTGGGCGGAGGCGTGGCGCGCGGAACGCGGACGGAAGTCACCGTGGTGGACTTCGGCGCCGGGGTCGCTGCCGGTTTTTCCGGTCCCGCCACCGGTGCTTGCTTCACTGCTCCCCCGGCCCGAACTGCCGACCGGTGCTTAGTCGTCGATGGCACGGCGCTGTCCAGCTCGGTGGGTTGGTTTGTCGTCATCGCCACGGGGGTTTCCGTGTCGAAGGGCGCGGCGGCGGCAACTTGCTGCGGCGGCAGATACCGAAACGGACCCCGCGCGGCGTGGGAGGACGACGCTTTCGTTTTGCCGGAAAGATGACCATGGGCGATACGGTTTGACGGCGCCGGGGCAAACCGCGCACGCCGGCGAGCAGCGACTGAGGCAACCGGCGTCGAGCCGCCGGCTAGATGTTGGTGGCCGGCCGGCCGGTGTAGTACAAGGAGAGCCAGCCCGAGGACCGCCACAGCAGGTACTGCGAAGAGAAAGGACCGCCGGCGTTGCGCTTCCGGCTTGCGAATACGCTCCATCACTGCCGCGCGAATCGCGAGCGGTGGGTCAACCACCGGCATCTGGCGTAGCAGGGCCGTCTGGCGAGCGTAGGCCCCAGCCGTTTGGCGGCAGGTCGGACACGATTCCAGATGCGCTTTGACAGCATGCTCCTCAGCTGCCGTTAGCTCGGGTCGCCGAGACAGCAGCTGGTCGACGTGTCGTCGGTTGCTCACAACTCGGCTCCATACAGAGCCCGAAAGCGTTCCCTTGCCCGGCACAATCGCTGGCGGATTGCGCTACCTCGCGCGCCTAGCATGTGGCCGATCTCATCCGTCTTGAAGCCGGCCACGTCGAAGAGATACAGTACCTCCCGGTCTCTCGGCGTGAGCTGCTCCATCACCTGCCGTACTGCTACGACTCGATCCATGTGTTCTCCGCACGGGATCTTCTCGAGTTCGTCCAGATCCCGCTGGACGTGCTTACGCTTGCGAAACTCATCCATTGCCAGGTTCCTCGCTACCGTGTAGAGCCAGCTTCGATTGACGGGCCTGCCTTTAGCCAGATTCTGAAAGGCGCGCAGGAAGCAGTCCTGCGCACAGTCCAGTGCGCAGTCGTTGTCGTGCAGCAACACGACCAGGAAGTTATAGATCGGTTTCTCGTACGCCTTCATCAGCTCCACGAGCCGATCTTCGATTGTGTCCGGCGCCGGCCGGTTCTCCGCCGCTAGCACCTCTCGCGCCTGATCGGGAGCCTCCTGGCCGCTTGCGCTTCGTACATACAACGCTCGCCCCAGCAGGATTGTCACAGCGCAAGTCTCTCTTTGTGGAGCAATGCGAAGGCAAGTAGTCCGATGATACAATTGCTCGTATGCCGGTGCCCGAAATCGGAGGAGAGGCATCGGTTTTCGCTACCTGTGGGAGTCGGGTGAACAGCCACGTTTTAGTCCTGAATCAGAATTTCGAACCGCTGAATGTTTGTCCTGTCCGGCGGGCCTTTGTTCTGGTCACGGATGGGAAGGCCGAAGTGATCGAGCCCGGCGACGTGATCCTCCGCACATCCAGTGCCGCCTATGAGTGTCCCTCGGTCATCCGGCTACTCCACCTCATCAAGCGCATCCACCCGATGGCCAAGCTGACGCGCCGGGAAGTCTTTCTGCGTGACAATTACACCTGCCAGTACTGCGGCAAGCAGAGTCGCGACCTCACCATCGACCATGTGATGCCGCGCCATCGGGGCGGTCCGCACCGTTGGGAGAACCTGGTAAGCGCTTGCCGCTCCTGCAATCACCGTAAGGGCGGCCGACTTCCGGAGGAGGCGCGCATGACTCTACTGCGCGAGCCGAGTCAGCCGCGGGTGAGCCGGTACTACTGGGTACACCAACATCTCACGGGATGCGATCCTGGATGGATCAAGTTCATTCCCGATGCGGAGCGACTGTCGGGGTAGCGGCCCGGCGTAACACCCTGCATAGCCCCGAACACACGGGTTGTCTCCTCGGAATCAGGAAGCCCGTCGGAACAGTTACAGCAGAGCTGCCTTCTGCGAGTCGATTGCCGCGATGTGGTTTCCACGACTCCTGCTCACCAGCCCAACTGGGCAAGCACACTCGGCGGAGCGAAATCTGACGGGTAGGAGTTACCCGGGTGCGCCGGCAGCATGGTACGGCCGGCCAGGTAGCGATCACCGACCGGGAGCACGTAAACGGTTCGGGAACGCCAGCTGTATGCCAGAGCGGAATAGCGGAAGATCTGTACTTGAAAGCCGTGCTCCCAGTGCCAGGGGCCGGCGTAAGGGCCGGCAGCGAATCGGTGCTTCTGGATGTAATGTTGGAGCGGTCGCGCCACCAGCGGTTTCGCTAACGGCGTGGATGTTGGCGCGGGGGTCGGTGTCCGCGAGACCCCGGGCCACCCGGGTGTGCCGATGGTACCCTCGACGGGCGTCGCCGTCGGCGTGGAGGTAGGTGTAGGCGGTAAAATGTCATGCGCGAGGCTTGCCCCGAGTGCGAGCCTCGTGATGCGCTTTGTAGCCAGGTTCTCCGTTAGAGCGCCGTCCTGAAAGTACTGGACCAACGTGGACCCCTCGTTGAGTGGCTCCGTTCGTGGATATCCGAGAGTGAGCGAACCGCCCGCGTCTTGGTACGCATTCCAGAAGGGCGGTCGTAGAAAGTGGCCGGTCGCCGGGTAGTAGACGTAAGGGCCTCGACGGTCTGTTCCAGCCTCAGTCGCCGCGGGGCTGTCACCGAGCGGCGACACGGTCCAGCGAAAGTCGCGCAGCCCGAAGTTCAGCAGGTTGCGTGCATCGTGAACCAGATCCGGCGTATGGAGTATGGCCACGATCACGTGTCTACCATCGCGACGGGCATCCAGCACCTGACACAAGCCGGCCGCGTCCGTGAAGCCGGGCTTGATGCCGTCAACTCCCGGATACCAGAACAGCACTTGATTGACGTTGGTCAGCAGGTGACCGTTCCACAGGTACGTGCGCGTATCCACGATCTTCATCAGGCTCTGCATGCCGGTCGCGTAGCGACCAAGCAGCGCCAGATCGTAGGCCGAGGAGTACTGATGCGGCGCGTCCAGGCCATGCGGCGTTGCGTAGTGCGTGTCATGCATGCCCAGAGAATGGGCCTCGCGATTCATGAGCGTAACGAAATGAGCCTCGCTGCCGGCGTAGTGGATCGCGATCGTGTCCGCGGCGTCGGCGCCGGATGGCAAGAGGAGCCCATAGAGCAGAGAACGCAAGGTCACCACTTCTCCTGGCTTTAGGCCCATCACCGTGGCGTCGGACTCGAAGTTGAATGCGCCCTTTGGAACGACGATACG
Source organism: Chloroflexota bacterium (assembly GCA_050695395.1). Taxonomy (GTDB): domain Bacteria; phylum Chloroflexota; class UBA5177; order UBA5177; family UBA5177; genus JBOGSL01. The sequence goes on from JBOGSL010000374.1 coordinate 7,626, forward strand.
ATCCGAAAGGTGGCCGAGCTTGAGCGCCAAAATCGCCGTCATGATCTTAGTGGTGCTGGCCATGGCGAGATGTTCGTGCGGATTCTTGGCAGCGAGCACCTTGCCCGAGCTCCCATCCACGACGATAGCGGATCGTGCAAGGACCGGCGGCCAGGGGTATGACTGCGCCTTGCGCTGCAGCGACGTGAGCGACTGAGCGAAAGAGGGGACAGCCAGGAGGAAGAGGAGCAAGCCGGCGCCGAAAGCGCGAGAAGACCGGGTCAGCATCGCTCGCCAGTGTACTCCTCGCCGGAGCATCCGCGCAGTGCCGAGCGTAGGAGGGGCCGGCACGTACCACGCGTGGCCCTGAGAGTACCATCGTGTCATGGAGAACTACGACCCCATGCGCAGCTTCGACTCGGCGGCCGCGGAGAGCTATGATGACATCCCCCGCGGCGACGAGGAAGCGGCTGTAGGGTTTCTGGCGTCGATCGCGGGAGGCGGGCCGGCGCTGGAGCTGGCGGTCGGTACGGGACGCATCGCGTTGCCTCTCGCCGCCCGTGGCGCCCGGGTGGACGGCATCGACCTTTCGGCCCCCATGGTCGCCAGGCTGCGCGGCAAGCCCGGCGGCGATCGAATAGCTGTCACGATCGGAGATTTCGCCGATGTGCCGGTCTCCGGTATGTACCGCTTGATCTACTTGGTGTACAACACGCTGTTCAACCTGCTCACGCAGGACGACCAGGTGCGATGCTTCCAGAACGTCGCGGCCCATCTGGACGACGACGGTTCGTTCGTGGTGGAGGCGTTCGTGCCCACCTTCCTCGCCCGTTTACGAGACGATCAGTATGTTGATGCGGAATCAGTGGGGGTTGACGAAGTGAGGCTCGACGTGGCTCGCCACGATCCGGTGACGCAGCGGCTGGAGGAAAGCCACGTGCATCTCTCTCACGAGGGCGCGCGCCTGTATCCGATTGTGACTCGCTACGCCTGGCCGAGCGAGCTTGATCTCATGGGGCGGATAGCCGGCTTGCGCTTGAAGGAACGATGGGGCGGCTGGAACGCTGAACCCTTCACCTCGTCCAGCCGCTCCCACGTCTCCGTGTACGGTCGCTAATCGCGCCTGCTGATCACCGGCTCGATGCGGACAGGTTCGTCGGCCAGGACCAATTGGTATTCGACGGCACCGTAGCCGCCTCGATGCGCTGCGGCACCGCCGCCGACTATCTGGCCCAGCTTACGCGCAGCGCGTCTTATCGCCTCACTGATCCGGTGCGCTTCCATGCTCATGATGCGGCTCCCACCGCCGAGAGCCTGTTCGGCGGCGTGTCGCCTAGCTCCTCACGGTCGTCGCGGTAGGTGTTGTAGCCTTCCGTGTACTCCATCACGCGGGCAACGTTATCGATAAAGGCTTCGTCGTAGCCGATGCGGCGCAGCAGATGGAACGCCACCTCCGTGCCTGCCGTGATACCCGCTCCGGTGATGATGCGTCCCGCGTCGACAACGCGGGCCCGACTTACCTTGCACGACGGCGCCAGTACTGCTAGCCGGTCGATGGGCACCATGCCCGGCGGGTTTGCCTCAGCGCGATCGGCTTCTTTCCGGCTCGTGGCCGGCAGCCCGTTGAGCAGACCCATCTGAGCGTAGACCCAGGAACCCGTGCACACGCTCGTGAGGAGCGTGTCTTGCGGCAGAGAGCGGATGAACTCGTGCAGCCGGCCGTTGTAGGTTTCGGTGCGAGTTCCGGCGCCGCCCGGAATGAGGAAGGCGTCCATGGAAGGGCGATTGTCGAAGCTGTAGTTCGGGACGACGGTGAAGCCGGCCTGGGCCTGGAGAGGACGCTGGGCTTCAGCTATTAGGTACACATCAAGCGAGGGATCGTAGCGCCGGGCAACGGAGAACACTCCATAGGGAGCGGTGAAATCGATAATCTCTACGTCCTCGAAGACGTAGATGCCGAGGCGGAAACCGGGTTTGGCTGCCATAGCGGACCTCCAGTGATAACGTTCGTTCTCCCCCTATACTAGAGAACGATGGTTATTCATGCAAATCCCCCCTCGCGGGACGCCTCCGTGCGCGACCGTTGCCTCGACGCCGCCGACCAGTTGTTCTATGCCCGGGGCATCAGAGCGGTGGGCATAGATGCGGTGCGAGACCGCGCCGGCGTTAGCTTGAAGGGTATGTACAACGAATTTGGGTCGAAATCGGGGTTGGTGGACGCGTATCTGGATCGCCGTCATGAACGTTGGATGTCCTGGCTCGAATCCCGCCTCGAGCAGGCGGCCGACGATCCGCACCGACGGCTCAGCGCCCTGTTCGAGGCTCTCGGCGAGTGGTTTGCGGGCTCGGGCTTTGCGGGCTGCGCTTTCATAAATGCTTACGGCGAGTGGGCGGGGACGGGCGCCGTCGCGAGCAGAGCCGCGTGGCACAAGGAGCGATTGGCTAACGTCGTGGGTAAGCTGGCCGAACAGCTGAACCCAACCGCGGCCGCCGAGCTGGGAGAAGAGCTGATGATGCTGATCGAAGGCGCGATCGTGCGCGCCTCCCTTGGGCGACGTTCCGATGCGGCGAAAACCGCCCTCGCCATCGCCCGAAATCTCGTCCGGTCGCCGACGGTCTGACCGAAAACCTCTAGCCTTCCAAAGCCATCGCTTGCGCCCTCTGCCGCCATGCCGCAATCCGTAGCTCGGGGACAGAGCCCGGAGATACGTTTCTCGGCGCCTCCAGCCCGCTGTCGAGAATCCGGCGTGATATAGTCCATGGCGACTACTTGGAGGCGACTATGGACCTGCCCCGGCGCCCGGCTCTTGGCCTGGCTGTTCTCGTTTTGCTCTACGAGCATCCCATGCATCCCTACGAGATGCAGCACCACATCCGGGAACGCGGGCTCGACGAGGTTATCAAACTCAAGGCCGGAACCCTCTACAGCACGGTCGAACGCCTCTGCCGCAAGGGCCTGGTCGAGCCACTCGAGACCAGCCGCGACGGGAAGCGACCGGAACGGACCGTTTACGGCCTCACAGACGCCGGCCGAATAGGCCTGCTTACCACGCTGCAGGACTTCCTGTCCCGCCCTTCCAAAGAGTACCCGGCCTTCACAGCTGGTCTTGCATTTCTCGGCGCGGTCCCTCCTGACGAGGCTCTTGGGCTTCTGCAATCACGGCTCTTCCGGCTGGAAGTCTCCCTGGCCGGTTATGACACCATGCTCAAAGCCACCCGAGACCACGGGCTCCCCAAGCTGTTCAGCGTCGAGACCGAGTACTCGCGGCACATGGTTCAGGCCGAGCTTGACTGGACCCGCCGGCTGGTACAGGACATAGAAACTGGCGAGCTATCCTGGCCGGACGAAGTACTCGAGCTCCATCAGCACCACGAATTGGGGGAACGGGCGCCGGGCGTCACCCAGGGATCATTGCGGGATTCGGGGCGGTCGCCGGCAGGCGTGGCACCGCCCGGGCCGCAAAGCCAAACGAGGAGGAGTTGACACCAATGGCCATCCAAGAAATCTCGCGAATAGCCGGCGAGCAGGCAGCAACTCACGATCCCGCGATCGAGGTCCATGACCTGGAGAAGACCTATGCCAAGGGTGTGAAGGCTCTCCAGGGCGTGAGCTTCAACGTCGAGCCAGGCAGTATCTTCGCCCTGCTGGGCCCCAACGGCGCCGGCAAATCCACCGCCGTCAAGATTCTGACCACTCTCGCCAAACCAACGGCCGGCACTGCCTGCGTGGCCGGCTTCGATGTGCTCACCGAGCCGAAGCGCGTTCGAAACGCCATCGGCTGCGTCTTCCAACGATCCGGTGTCGACCAGACCGCGACCGGACGCGAGAACCTCATCCTCCAGGGCCAGGTCTACGGTATGGGTGGAGCGGATCTGTCTCGGAGAGCCGATGCCTTGCTGGAGCGCGTAGGCCTGGCCGATAGCGCGCGTCGCGTGGTGCGCGGCTACTCCGGCGGTATGCAGCGGCGGTTGGATATCGCCATGGGTCTCATCCACCAGCCCAAGGTTCTCTTTCTGGACGAGCCCACCTCCGGGCTCGATCCGGAGGTGCGCGCGGATCTCTGGGCCGAGATCGCTCGCCTCGCGCACGAGGAGGGCCTGACCATCCTGCTTACCACCCACTATCTGGAGGAAGCCGACCGCCTCGCCGGCCGTCTGGTCATCGTCGACCGGGGAAAGATCGTCGCGGCCGGCACGCCGGATGAGCTGAAGTCTCAGTTGGGCGGCGATTCGATCCATGTCGAGCTGGCGGACATCGATGCAGGTATCGCGGCGTCTGCGCTTGAGAAACTCGAGGACCTGCGCGACCTGGTGCCCGACGGGAACATGCTGCATGCACGGGCCGATCAGGGGGCCGTGGCGGTGCCGGCCGTGCTGAGCACACTGGAGGGCGCCGGCCTCAAGGTAAAGAGCGTCTCCGTGGCCCGTGCCTCGCTCGATGACGTCTACCTGCGCTATGCCGGCCGCAGCTTTAGTCGCGCCGACGAGGAGGGATCCAAGTGACGACGCTTCAGCACTCCGCCTACTTCGCGCTGCGCGAGCTTCGCAATCTAGCTCGCCAACCCTGGTACATTGCCTTCAGCCTCGGCCAGCCCATCATTTACCTACTGCTGTTTACGCAGCTCTTCAAGCGAGTGGTCGAGATCCCCGGTTTCGCCGCCGGCTCCTACCTCGACTTTCTGGCGCCGGGCATCGTCATCATGACCGCGCTGTTCACGGCCGGGTGGGGAGGGATGGGAGTGATCGTGGATCTCGATAAAGGGGTAATGGACCGCTTCCTGGTTACTCCGGTAAGCCGGGTCGCGCTGATCACCGGGCGGCTGGTGCAGCTCGCCGTGGTGATCGTGATCCAGTCGCTCATCATCATCGTTCTGGCCAAGCTGCTCGGCGCAACATTCCCGGGAGGAGTTGCAGGTATGGCTGCCCTGATCGGGAGCGCCATTCTGTTGGCACTTCCGTTCGGCGCGATGTCTATCGGCATCGCCCTCCTGGCCCGAAAAGAAGAATCGATGATCGGGGCCGTGCAGTTCGTGCTGCTGCCGCTGACGTTTTTGTCCTCGGTGTTCATGGCCCAGAACCTGATGCCGTCCTGGATGCAGGAGGCGGCCAAGTTCAACCCGGTCAACTGGGCGGTAGAAGCGGCCCGTGGAGCGCTATCGCTCCAGGTCGACTGGAGCATGGTGCTCACTCGGATGGGCTGGCTGTTCGGACTGGGAGTGATATTCGCCTGGTTCGCGACAGCGGCGTTCAGGAGTTACCAGAGAAGCGCCTGAGCGCCTAGGAGCTTTTTCAACAGACTGTTTTATCCCCGTCCGACTCTGGTCCTCGCCACCTGGGGCAGGTCGAGGGACGAGCTCCTGTCCTTCTCATACAATGCCTCACGAACAGAAGGAGATCGCATGTCAACGGTAAGCGTGGACCCGGCCGATTTTCTGACCTGGACCTGGGATGATTACCGGCCAATCTATGAAGAGCTGGCTAGTCGCAATCTGGACGAGAGCACGGTAGGCGACTTTCTCGTCGACTGGTCGGCGGTGGCCGATCGGGCCGGAGAGCAGGGCCAGCGACTACACGTGGCGTCTGATGCAAACACTGCAGATGCGGCCGCGGCTGACGCACTGCAGCGATACACGCGGGACATCCAACCACAAGCGCAGGCGGCGACGCACCGGCTCCAGTCCAAGCTTCTGCAGAGCGGACTGCAGCCCGAGAGCATGGAGTTTCCACTGTCGGTTATGAAGAACGATGCGGCCCTGTTTCGCCAAGAAAATCTTCCGCTGAAGACCACGGAGACAATGCTCGGCCGCACCTATTACGAGATCACGGGGGCGCAAACTATTACCTGGGATGGAGCCGAGATTCCGATCAGTGAGGTACAGCGTGCGCTGGAGGAGCCGGCGCGAGATCGCCGCGAGGCGGCGTGGCGGCTGGCCGCGCAACGGCGGGCAAACGACCGAGACTCTGTGGGCCGCGTCTGGAAGTCTCTGTTGGAGACACGCACCGAGATCGCGTCAAATGCCGGGTTGCCCGATTATCGGGCCTACCGCTGGCAAGAGATGCACCGGTTCCACTACACGCCGGACGATGCGAAAAGGTTCGATCTGGCGGTAGAGCAGGTCGTCGTGCCCTCGCTCGCGCGGCGCTGTCGCCTGCGCGCTGGTCACCTCGGCATCCCCTCGATGCGCCCCTGGGATCTGGTAGTCGATGAATACGGCCGGCCGGGACTGGTTCCGTTTCAGAACGGGGAAGAACTGCTCGCCGGAAGCTCTCGCATGTTTCATCGCGTCAATCCCGTGCTGGGCAGTTATTTCGACACCATGCGCGAGGAGCAGTTGCTCGATCTCGAGCCCCGGGCGAACAAATCCCCGGGCGGTTACTGTACAGTGTTCGATGCCTCGCGACGCCCGTTCATCTTCTTGCAGGGAAGCAAAACGCACGGTGACGTGGAAACGGTCATGCACGAAGGGGGGCACGCCTTTCACGTGTTCGAGACCAACCACCTACCGTACCACCAGCAGCGAAGCCAAGAGTGCCTGCCGATGGAATTCGCGGAAGTGGCGTCGATGGCCATGGAGCTATTGAGCGAGCCGTACCTTGCCCGAGAGGAAGGCGGCTTCTACTCGGCTCAAGACGCGGCTCGGGCTCGTCGCTACCATCTCGACGGACTACTGTTTCTCTGGTCGTACATCGCCGTTGGGGATCTCTTCCAGCATTGGGTCTATGAGCACCCGAAGGAGGCGCTCGACTTGGACCGGGTGGACGCCGAATGGACGTCTCTCACCTATCGTTTTTTTCCGGAAGTGGACTGGACCGGGCTTGAGACAGAGCTAGGGAGCCAGTGGCAGAGCATCCTGCACTTCTTCGTGGTTCCGTTCTACATGATCGATTACGGCCTCGCCCAGTTAGGGGCGGTGCAGGTGTGGGCGAATAGCTTGCAGGACCCGGAAGCCGCCATCGCGAAGTACCGGCACGCCCTGTCTTTAGGTGCCACGCGCCCTCTCCCCGAGCTGTTCGCGGCAGCGGGCGCCAAGTTCTCGCTCGGAGAACAGGCACTACGCGACGCGGTTGGGCTGATCGAACAGAAACTGGGCGAGACGGACTGACTGTGGCCGGGGACGCCGAACGGTCGCAGCGCGTGCGGCTGCGGAAACGTCTGTTGAACCCTTCCGCTCAATGCCTCGTTACGCTGATCATCTCCCACGCGGTGCCGGGCAGACCGGGGAAGGCCGCCACCAGCGCAAAGCGATAGAGCGAGCCGTGCTTCCGGATCGTGTAGATCGCCTTGTTGCGATTGAGCAACACCTGGTGCAGCGCTTGCCCGCCGGGCGAGCGCACCAGCTTCGCGACATAAGCCGCGCTTCCCGCCACCTGACGGGGCGATGCCATCCATGGCTGATGCCCGCCAATATCCATCGTCATCGTCTCTGCCGCCGCCCACGTGTACTGGAAGCGCCGTTTGCCGAGCCGAAGCGTGGTCCGCGCCCCGGAGCCGGGATACGCGCTCCACTTGCCGCCGCCTCGACGGTAACCGACATCGGCCTGCACCGTCGTCCCGCGATCGGCTACATACACCTGTGTCCCGCCGATCACCACGCCACCCAGTTGCACCTGCCCGCCCCAGTGCACGATCGCCAGGTGGTCGAAGCAGCAGATTCCGGTACCGCCGATCACTGTGCCTGATCCCCACACCACCTTCGCCTGTGTTGGCGGAATCCTCGCGCCGGAGTGCCTCAGCCATCGCTTCGCTATGGCGATCGCCTGGCCGGCGGTCACACCCTTGCCGCTAAACGAGTCGCGACCGGCCAACGACGGCCGGTAATAGTCAAAAATTCCGCCGGCGCCATCCCGGCCACTCGATAAAACCTGCTTCTTCAAGTACCAGATGTACCAGGGCCCTCCGATCCCTTCCGCTTGACGTCCGATGTGCGGCGATCCATGCACTCCGAGCCGCGACGCCAGTGCCTGCGGCGGAGAGCTGGCCCCGCTTGGCAAGTCCAGACGTGCCGGAGCGCTCCAGCCCGCACTCGCCAGGGCAACGCCCATCAGCGCCGTCACCAAGAGTTTCATGTTCGCCTCGCACGACCCGGATGTCTATCGCTCCAACGCGCCGAAGCGGCCCAAAGTTACAGTCGTGGGTCCGGCGACTGTCCAGGTCGCGCACCTACCGATCCGGATTATCGCGGCCCAGGCTCCCTCGCTGTAGTACAAACAATCCCAGCGCGATCATCATCGACAGCACCGCCGCGGCTCCGAGTACCAGACTCAGCATCGGAACATGCCTCCCGGCAGGCGCATCAGCCTTGGGCTGGTCCACCCTCCGCCCTTTCCCGAACCCCGTGTGCAACGCCGCCTTGGGGTTGCCCTTGGTGGAGCGGCCCATCATCGGTGCCGGATGCACCGTCACCGTTTTCACGATCTCCTTCAACGGACGCATCGTGGCCCCGGCGTTGGTCTGCAAGGATTGCACTTCGGAGGCGGTCAACTTGATCGTGCCTCCTAGCGTCCCTGTGGCCGAGCCTTTCCGGCTCAACTCGAAGCTGCCCCGCAGCTTCATCTCTGATCCCCCCGATCCGCTGAGGCGCATAACCGCATGATTGGTGTTGTTCAAGAACGCCTCGGCTAGGAAGCTGCCGATCTGCAATACGTGACCGGCGTCGTCCACCAGCAGTGCCTTGCCTTGCAGAAAGCCGCCGAGGTTTTGGGCCGTGTGGTTTGGATGCAGCAAATCGGGCAGGATGGGCGTCGTATCCGGCTGGAAGTTCTCGAGATACGCGTCGACGATCAGGTTGCTCGCCGGTTCGCCCGGGGAGGCCGCAAGACGGAACTTCAGCACCACCTGGTCGATAGGATCGCCGTCCGGCTCTATCCCGGCCATCCGAAACGCCTCTACCTGGCCGCGAACCGGATGCAGTTCACCCCCTGGAGCCGCGACGGTGCTTGCCTGCGCCACGGTCAGTCCCACCCCCACTACCAGCCCCACCAGCGCCATTGCTAATTTCATCTTGCTCCAGCCGAAACAACGGCACGAAACAGCAGCAGCAGGAGCAGTGGTGGAAGCAGTGCAATCAGTGCTCCCGCCGCCAGCGCCCCGTACTGAGTATCGTAGGCGCCCACGAAGCTACCAAGCAGCGTGGGCACGGTTTGCAACCCGCCGTCTTGCGAGACAAGTGTCGGCAGCAGAAATTCGTTCCACGAGGTGATGAACGCCCAAGCCGCCGCGGCCAGCAGTGCCGGTTTCGCGAGGGGAACCGCCAGATAGCGAAGCTGCTGCCAGGCGGAAGCGCCGTCGCTCGACGCGGCTTCAAAGACCTCCCGGGGAGAACCGGCCAGGTAGCCCCAGATGAGCAACGTGGCGAACGGAACAACCCGGGCCGCCTCGGGGAGCAGCACGCCCCACGGCTCGTCAAGCAAGCCGAACTGCTTGAGAAGAGTGAAGAGCGGTATGATCGTAACCGAGGTTGGCTGGAACAGCCCAACCAACAGAAGGGCTAGCGCCGCCCAGCGGATGCGAGTCTTGATGCGAGACAGTGCGAAGGCGGCAGGAATCGCCAGCGCCACCGTCAGAGTCGCCACCGCAAGCCCCATCTCCAGGCTCAGCCCGACGGCCGAAGGCAACCCGCTGCTCCAAACCGTGCGGAGGTTGGCGGGCACCGCTGCCGGATCGAAACCGGCGTTGCCCAGCGCCAGAGCTCGTCCTGGCAAGAACAACGCCCGAGCCAGCCAGGCCAGCGGAAGGATGAAGATGGCAGCGGCTGCGGCCATCATCCAGCTCGGCAGCGCGGCCGATCGCTCTTGTCTCGTGTGTTCACCCAGATCAAGGCTTGGCGACCCGCGCAGAAACCACAGCGCCGCCGCCGCCAGGGCCAGCCCCAGCAACGCCATAAGAGCGCCTTCCGCCGCCGCCTCGCCGGTCTGCCCTCCAAACGCCCGTCCGTACAGATCGACCGGCAACAGCATAGTGGCATAGCCCGGACCGCCGCCGGTCGTCGCGAAGACGAGATCGAACACTTGCCAGGCGAGCGCGACGCTGATCACGCTAGAGAACGCCAGCGCCCGCCGCATTCCCGGAAAGATGACATATCGGAATCGCTGGCGCCTTCCGGCACCCTCGACCGTCGCCAGATCCAGATACTCCTGGTCGATAGACCTCAGTCCTACCGCACATACGAGCACCGATGCCCCGAGGGCGGACCAGAGCCAGGCCGCGAAGAGAGCCCCGCCCGCCAGTTTCGGGTCTCCCAGCCAATCGACGGCCGGCAGGCCCACCATCCCAATCGCGCCATCGACCAAGCCGGAGAGCGGCGAGTACACCAACGTCCAGATCGACGCCACGACGGTGCCTGGCAGTAGCAGCGGAAAGAAGAACAGGCCGATACTCGGGCCTTTGGCCCGCTGTCCGAGGAGCGCCAGACCGAAGCCGAGTGCAGGCGCCAGGACAGCGGCGCACAGCTCCCAGAGCAAACTGTGGCCCAAACTCGTTTGAAACAATGGATCGGCCAGCAGCCCCCCGAAGTTGGCAACCCCGTCGAACGACGAGGGCCCATAGCCAGTCCAGCGCTGCAGCGACAGCCATCCCATCCAGGCGAGTGGCCAGAGCACGAACAGGGAGTAAAGGCAGAACGCCGGAAGGGGCCAGAGCTGCCAGAGCGCGCGCGACCGGCGCCCTACGCTAGAACTCTCCGTCGATGCGCGCCGTGCTGCCGCGCTTTCCGCGCGATGCATACGACTCCTGCAAGCTGTGGGTCAAGAACGTCGGGTTTTCGTATCCTTGCAGCAAAAGCTGCACGTTGGCTTCCATCGTGGCATTCAGGTTAGCCACCGGCGCCGCATCGAGGTAGATGCCCGGGGTCGCCGATCCAAGCGCCTGCTGATACTGCTCGAGCCAGCCGGAACCCTGAACCGCGGCCCGCGCCGAGGGTAGCCAGCCGTGGCTTCCCAAAAAGTTCGCGGTCGAAGGCGACAGCATCATGTCGATGAAGGATTCGGCCAGGGCCGGCTCCTTCCCCGCCTTCGGAACGATCCAGCCTTCGTAGCCGCCCTGCGGCATCACCGTGCCTCCGTGAGTTCGGGGAAACGCGAAGACACCAATTGGAACTGCCGTTTGACGCTCATCCTGCTGGATCTGCGAATTTTCCGAACTGGAGACCAACTGAAATAGCGTCATGCCGTGAAAGACCTGATCGACACCCTCCTGCGCATCCAGGCCTCCGA
>JBOGSL010000375.1:0-4720 GCA_050695395.1 Chloroflexota bacterium
GACGTGGACTCAGGGCGGAAGCCCCAGCGGCCACGCGGAGCTGTTCCCGGGCACGTACACCAGCTTCCCGAACGGACATGGAAGCAACGGCGCGCCGAATTTCACTCTCAATCCCGGCGTCTACACGTTCACCGGAACGATAGACATGACCGGCGGAAGCTACTGCATCTTCGGCTCTCCCAGCTGCGACGGGGGAACCTTCTGCAGCTCCGACACATTCGCGAATGGAAGTGCTGCCGCCAATCAGTGGTACTACAAGTGTTCACCATGGGGGTACTGGGACGGCTCGACCTCCATCGACGGCGTTGCTCGGCCCGGCACCCTGCCGACAGCGGCGCCCACCTGGTACGACATCTCGAATGATTCGAGCACCAGCATCCCTCTCAACGGTGTGACGCTCTACTTCCCGAACGGTAGCGGAGGCATGGTGAGCGGCGGGCTCCAGATGAAGGGAAACAGCGTAGCGAATTACCTGGCGGCTCCGAATCCTTGTCCGGGCACCGGGAGTAGTTACTCGGCCGGATCATCAGTTGAATTCCCGGCGGGCGTCGCGAGCGCCACATACAGCTATTTGTCCGGCACCCAGCCGTACATCGAAGGGACGACGGCGTCGCCGATGACCTCAACCAGCCCTGCTTGGTCCGAAGTCTATCCCAACGCAGACCTCAGTCTGCTCGGTGAATGCCAGAACACGCTGAATGTCTGGCCGGGCGAGATGCCTGTGCCGCAGCACCTGCACTTCATCTTCTACCAGCAGGGCATCGGCAATAAGGTCCGAGGCACGTCCAATCAAAACTTCTGGGGTATCTTTTACGATCCCGGAGGCCAATTGCAGATCTTGGGAAACACCGGAAGCAGTTCCGCCGCCGGAGGTCCGCCCTGGATGTCGGGCCAGATTATCGTGGGTTCGACGGATTGGTCCGGAAACACCACAATCTCGGTCTTCTACAGGCCGTGCGCGGCGGGCTCGACCGCCTGCGGCTCGGGACGCGGCGAGCAGCTGGTGCAGTAGGGCCGGCTAGGCTACGACTCTTCGCGACGCTGGTAGGCGCCTTCGATGCCCGCGGCCAGGACTATCGAGATCAGCAGGATGGGCAGCGACCAGGCGTGGGCAAACTCGAATGCGAGGTTGACGGCGATGACGGAGGCGACGAGAACGCCACGTCGAGCATCGACACGAAGTTTCGGATAATCACCGCGTCGTCGCTCCGCGGCGTACGAGACCAGAGTGGCCGTGGACGCCAGCGCCAACCACAGCGGCACGAAGAAGGCCGCATAGGTAACCAGCTTGTGGGGCGGGATATTGAGTACGACCAGAGCCCACGCCAGCCACGAACCGGCCGCGAGCACTCCCAACCCGATCAGGTAGGAACCGTCGGAAGAGCGGCGGCGAACCTTGCGACGTCGACGGACGTCACCCAGATCGATAACGCGATCTGAGTCTGGCTGGAAGAGCGGATCAGAACCGGACTGCATGGTGCCCTACTATACCGTTACGCGGAAACGTCGTGACACCCGTCGGACGGAGGTATGGGTGCATGCGCACCAGCGCGCCGGAGGGTAGGTCCGGGCGAAGGGCAGAAGGGCCGCCCCGTGTCGACGCACCGGGAGGCCCGCACTGCTTCGCGGTCTGGCCCTACAACGCCCTGCCCTAGAAGTTTCCCGAGCGTAGTCCCGCGCACACCCACCCGCCGGGTCCTCCTCCTCCTCGCTGGTAAAATTGCGCATGCCTGAGTCAGCGCCAGTTCAGCTCACAAACACCCTGAGCCGCCGGGTTGAGCCCCTCGAGCCGATCAGTCCGGGAGAAATCAAGCTCTATACGTGCGGACCCACCGTTTACAACTTCGCCCATATCGGCAACTTCCGGTCGTTCTTGTTCGCCGATGTGCTTCGCCGGGTGCTCGAGTACAACGGCTACAAAGTTCATCAGGTGCGCAACATCACGGATGTCGGTCATCTCACGAACGACGAGCTTGGCACCGGCATCGACAAAATCGAGGCGTCGGCGCGAGCGCAGAATATGGCGCCGCTCGATCTGGCCTCGTACTATACGGACGCGTTTCTCGCCGATGCGCGACGACTCAACCTTCTGGAGCCGGAGCAATCCCCCAAAGCCACGGACTACGTGCCGAGCATGATCCAGCTCATCGAACGACTGATCGCGGAGGGCTATGCATACGAGTCGCACGGCAGCGTCTACTTCGAAGTCTCGAAGTTTCCGGGCTACGGCAGGCTCAGCGGCAACTCGGTTGACGATCTCATTGCCGGTAGCAGGGTCGAGATCGAGGACGGCAAGCGCGCTCCTGCCGACTTCGCCCTCTGGAAGGCAGCGGGACCGGACAAGCTAATGCGCTATCCCAGCCCCTGGGGCGAGGGAGTGCCGGGATGGCACGTAGAGTGTTCGGCCATGGCTATGGATCTGCTCGGCGACGAAATCGATATCCATACGGGGGGCGAAGATCACGTCTTTCCGCACCACGAAGACGAGATCGCCCAGAGCGAGGCAGCGACCGGCAAGCCCTTCGCCCGACTGTGGATGCACGGCGCCTTCCTCCAGCTGCCCAAGCCGGAGACGGCCGGCGAAGGCGAGAAGATGTCCAAGTCAAGCGGCAAAGTCTTCCTCGTTCAGGACATGGTTGACCGTGGTATTCACCCGCTGGCCTATCGCTACTTCACCTTCGAAGCGCACTACCGGACGCCCCAAACCTTTAGCTGGGAGGCGCTCGAGGGAGCGCAGAACGCACTCCGCGGCATGTGGGAGGCCGTGGCGCTGCTGCATCAGGAGTCAGCCGAGGTCGAGGAGCCTGGAATGGCAGCGACCGAGTACCAGCGCCAATTTCTGGAGGCAATCAACCGCGACCTAGATGTGCCGGGAGCGGTTGCCGTGGCGCACGCCGTGATTCGCTCGAAGCTTCCGCCAGGCCAGAAGCTTGCTCTACTTTACGATTTTGATCGCGTTCTTGGGCTGGATCTGGAAATCATGGCCCGTCGCCTCAGCGAGATCACGCCGGAGCAGCAAGGGATGATCGACGAGCGAGCAAAAGCGCGAGCCGCAAAGGATTTTGCGCGATCGGATGCTCTGCGTGATGGGCTGGCTCAAGCGGGTGTTGAAGTGAGAGACACGCCGATGGGTCAGCGCTGGATCAGACGAGACGTGTTCGCTCAGGCCGCCCCGGTCGCGTAGCTCCACTCGCCAGTGCGCCCCTAATCGGGCGGCCCAGCTCGCGGATGCCGGCCACAGCGTCCTCGCTTCGGCAGCCGTGGGCTCCCAAGCGTGCCCCGTCCCATGATTGCCCCACATCACTTACACGGTTTGAGGTGATTCAGGTAGCTCAGCGCCTGGCGCAGAGTCTTGACCGGCACCACGGTTATGCCTTGAGCGGCGGATCGCGCCGGGCCGACGTTTCCGGGGAAATCAGGCACGAGAAAGTACTTTGCTCCGGCTGCTCGTGCTGCGATGACCTTCTGCCGGGCGCCGCCAATCGCCCCCACGGTGCCGGCCGCGTCGATCGTACCAGTTCCGGCCACCGCGCACCCGTGCATTATGTCGTGTCCCTCGAGTCTCTGGATGATGCCCAACGCGAACATCATGCCTGCCGAGGGGCCGCCGATATCGCCCGGAGAGATCTTGATGTTCACCGGCGTTTTCAATCGATTCTCAACCAGGATTCCGAGGAGCGGGGTGTGTCCGTTGCTGTTCGGCACGCCGTTTTCCGATGCAATGGTTCGCGCCGATACCGGCAAGGTTTTCCCGTTTCGCACGATTGTGAGGTGGACCATCTGACCGGGCTTGAGCTTCCGCACCAGCGGGCCCACCTGCACGGCTTGCTGCACGCGCCGGCCGTCGACCGCCTTGATAATGTCATTCGGCTGCAAGACTCTGTCCGCCGGTGTCCCCGGGACAATGTAGGCCACCTCCGGGCCGGTGTTGGCGTAGCTCACCTTGTAACCGTTCACGAGATGGAGCGCCGCGACCTCTGCTGCCTGAATGCTGTTGTCCATTAGCTCGGTGTTGAGCAGCATGTATTGGTTGTAGCTCAGCCCGCCGGAGAATGGCTTGGCCGGCTCGAGGTCGGCACCCGGAGTGAGACGGCCGTAAAGCTCCTCAAGCTTGTGATTCACCTTGTAGAGAGACACGTCCGTCATGTAGAGATTCCCTTCATACGACTGGCGCGGGTGGCCCTTCACCTGTATGAGCCCCTCCACCGGAATCGCCTGGCCCGGCATCAGCAGGTAGTAGTTCGAGGGGAGCAGCTGCAGGATGAGGGTGGTAAGGCCGAGCACGATTACCAACATCAGAAGGGCACTGCCCACGAAGGATCCGATCGACCCTTCGGGCTGATCAGCCGGCGACGACATTGGCTTCTGACCGGCGTCGAGACAGCGGCGCATGGCAAAGCTGCAGCCGCTGCCTCCCGACCGTCTCGAATTCGATCGTGACCATTGCGTCCCGTCCGGTGCCGCTGACGGCAACAACGGTGCCCTGGCCCCAGCGGCCGTGTATGACCGTCTCTCCCGGCTCGACAGAAGCCAGCCGCGGCCGTGCTGCGGCCGCGGGCGAAGACCGCGTCTCGAGGTGGATCGCGCCGATCTCGGAGAGGAAGCGGCTGGGCCACCCGCCCGCCACGCTACCACCGAGAAAGCGAGTGGCGCCATGACTGAGGTAGAGCTCGTCGGCCGCGCGCGTCATGCCCACGTAGAGCAGGCGCCGCTCCTCCTC
>JBOGSL010000376.1:0-14544 GCA_050695395.1 Chloroflexota bacterium
CAAGAAACGGCTACGCTCGCTCGCGCAAGCGCAGCCATCGCTACCCGAAAGTCTACCACGAAAAAAGACCGGGTGGTGCGCGCCTCCCCAGGCTGCACCACCCGTCGGCAATCCCCCACCTCACGGATTGCCGTGCGTTCACTATACCGCTTTGACAGCTGTTCGTAAACAGCCGCCCGTATGTCCACCCTCCGATTGCTCGATTATGTCGCCCCGGACCCCTCGCTGAAAGGGGGATTGGCGTAACCCGCGTATTTTCTTGGGTGGAATCGGCACTCGGTTGTCCACTTCGTGGCTACGGGCGCAGCGGCCTATCCACCAAGATTTCCACCAACTCGTGAACCGGCTCCTACACTACGACATGCACCATGCCCTCTACTTCAACGGGGTTTTTCGCGGGAACCGCGGCCGACCGGCGGAGTGCATGTGGGTGACCGACGGGAAGGTCGGAGCGATCGGCATGAGAGAGGACGTGTCGGCGCTCGTGCCTCCGGGCTGTGAGATGGTCAATTTGCGCGGAGCCACGGTGGTCCCGGGCTTCAATGACTGCCACTGCCACATCCTGTCAGAGGGTTTGAATCTTCGCCGCGTCGATCTCAGTCCTGAGCGTGCCGGCACTATTGCGGGCATCCAGCGGCTGCTCCGAACCGACGCCGACCGCTTGCCTTCCGGCGCCTGGCTGCTCGGTCGTGGCTACGACCAGAACATGCTCGCTGAGCGCCGCCACCCCAACCGGCACGATCTCGACTCCGCGAGAGGGGACCGCCCGGTCGCGATCTGGCACACGTCCTCCCACATGCTCTGCTGCAACTCGCCGGCGCTCGAACTTGCCGGCGTGTCCGCTGCGAGTCCCGATCCGGCAGGCGGCGAAATCGAGCGCGACAGCGAGGGCCAACCCACGGGCGTCTTCAAGGAAGCGCCGGCGATCAAACTGGTGACGAGCCGGATTCCGCGTCCATCGGAAGAGGAAGGATCGAGGGCAATCGTCGCGGCGATGAGCGTGATGGCAAGCCAGGGAATCACCAGCGCTACCGATGCGGCCACCGGCGAAGGTGATTCGCTCGAGCCCGAGCTGAACATGTACGGGCTGGCGATGATGTCCGGCGAGCTACGGGGAAGGATCACCCTGATGCCCCAGATCATGTATGTGGCGCCGGAGGGCGAGCCGGCGCGTCGCCGCCAGGATTTCCATCTGGGCGATCGTCCGGAGAAGCTGCGAATCGGTGCGACCAAGATCTTCACCGACGGGGCCCTGAGCACGCGCACCGCGGCTGTCCGAGAGCCGTACCTCGATGGCACACGGGGCATCCTGCTCTGGCCGCAGCCGGTGCTCGAGGAGATGGTCCTGCGCGCCCACCGAGCGGGTTGGCAGATCGCCAGTCACGCGCTCGGCGACGCCGCGATACTGGCCGTCCTCAACGCGTACGAGCGTGCCCAGGGCGATTGTCCGCGTCACGATCATCGTCACCGTATCGAGCACTGCCTCATGCCGGACGCCGATCTGGCGAAGCGCATGGCCAGATTGGGCGTTATCGCCAACCTCCAGCCCGACATGACGCGTCTGGGCGACGGCTACGTTTCGGCTCTCGGCCTGGAGCGTGCCTCACTGCTGATGCCGATGCGCCTCTTCCGGCAATACGGGGTGCGCAGTGCCTTCAGCTCGGATCGACCCGTCGTCCCAGGAGCCCCGCTGGACGTGATTCGAGATGCCGCCGTGCGCCGCACGCCGGCCGGCGTCATCCTCGGGGAGGACGATCGGGTGGACGCCATGGACGGCGTGAGGTTGTATACGGCGGGAGGCGCGTTCGCGGAACACCGGGAGAACGAGCTTGGAGCCCTTGCCCCCGGCATGCTCGCGGACTTCGTGATTCTCTCGGAGGATCCGGCGCATGTGCCGCCGGACGACCTGAACAGCATCGGGATTCTCGGCACGGTGGTGGGTGGCGAGATGGTGTGGGAGGCGTGAATCGGGCGAGCGTGTGGGGAGCGTTTGTTCTCCTCAGTCTGGTCTGGGGCTCGTCGTTTCTCTTCATTCGATTAGGCCTGCGCCAGCTCTCTCCGGAAAGTCTGGTGGCATCGCGCCTCGTGATCGGAGCTATCGCCATGTGGGTCATCGCATGGCCCCGGAGGCGACGGCTGGGCCTCAGCCTCGGCGTGTTGCCCTTCGCGTTCGTCATCGCGAGCGTCAACACGACGATTCCCTTCTTACTCATCGCCTGGGGAGAGCAATCGACCACCAGCGGGATGGCCGCCGTACTGAACAGCACGATGCCGATCTTCGCGGTGCTCATAGCGGGGGCGCTGCTCAAGGATGAGCCGGTGACGCGCCGCCGGCTGCTCGGCGTGGCGCTAGGGCTCGCGGGTGTACTGGTACTTGCGAGTCGCGACCTGGGGATCGGCGCGGCGGGCCTGCCGCAATTGGCGGGACAGGGAGAGGAGCTCCTGGGCGCCATTTCCTACGCTATCGGACCAATTCTCATCCGCCGCTGGTTGCCAAGCATACCGTCGCTCGGTCTGGCTGCGGCCACGCTCACGATCGCGGCCGTCGAGGCGCTGATCATAAGCCTGGTGTTCGGCCCACCGCCGCTGCTGTCCCTGCATCCCGTCACCATCCTCTCCGTGGTCTGGCTTGGGGTCCTGGGATCAAGTCTGGGTTACCTGCTCTACTACTTCATCATCCAATCGTGGGGCGCGGGTCGGGGAACCCTGGTCGCGTACATGCTTCCCATCGTGGGCCTTGCTCTCGGAGCAGTTGTGCTGGGCGAGCCGCTGGAGTGGCACATCGTGGGTGGCTCGGCGCTGGTCGTCCTCGGGGTGGTACTGGCCAGCATGGTGGGAAGGGGCAAGGGCACGGTCGTCGCGAAGGAGCAGATTACCGTCGAGGCGGCCCAGAGCTAAGGACGCCACGGCACGCAAATCGTCAAACAGGAACGATACTTGCTAGCCGAGGTGATGGAGAGTGTAGCAGCGTTAGGGCGCCCGGCCGATAAACTCGATGACCCCTCCCTCCTCTACCCTATGTTGGCCGGGTGCCCCTCCTTCCCGAGTGGGAGTCGTGACCCGTGGGGTGTGAGACGTGCGTCACGAGTCGCGGATAGGACGGCGTTCTCCGCCGGTTCCCGATTTATCAGGAGCCTACGCGTCCTTCGAGAGAGATCGCGCCAGAAGGAGCAACGCTACCTGCTGCTGGGCGCCGAGGCCGCGCGCTACCTTATAGAGGTCGAATGCGGTCTCGTCGCGCGCCGTTTCCACCGGTCGCAGGTATTCGTGGTCGTCCTCGCGGACCAGTCGAGGAAGCACCGTTTGGGCGGCGACCTCATCGCCGGCCCCGTGATCAAGCTGCGCGCCGACGCGTAGAAACAATTCGGAAAGCGGCACGCCGAGACCGGCGGCGAGGCGCACCAGCGATTGGCTGGACGGATCCTTCTCGCCGCGTTCAATCTCACCCAGGAACACGGGAGACATCCCGGCTCTCGTCGCTAGCTCGCGGCGGTTGAGGTGCTGCCAGCGACGGTAGCGGCTGATAACTGCTCCCCACGTCGTCAGAACCTGCCCGGCGTCCATGAGCCTGCCTATAATTTGATGCTCCGAGCATATCCGATCGCGTCGGGATGGTGCATCAAGGTGGCGATTCCGCCCTTCATCGATTCGGCACACGCCGCCGAGCTACTCCACATTAGCCCGGAGGCGGTACTCGATCTGATCTCCGAGGGGAAGCTGACGGCGTACGCCGGTCCGCCGGCGAAACCATTCCTGCGGAGCCGGGACGTCATGGCACTGGTCGACGAGAGCGGATCGACGGAGTCCGCGCCGGTTACGGGAAAGCGGGCAAAGAGCGGCTACGCGCGGGTCCAGGCCCGACTGACCGCCGATGCGCGCTGGAGCGACATCGGGCCGGACGACGTGGAGGCCTGGCTCAAGCGAAGCGATTCCTCGCAGCGGCTCGCGGCGAAGAAGGTTGCCCTTGAGACGATCGCTCGCCTCAAGGAACTGAACCGCATGCTGGAGGGCGGCGAGACCGCCACGACGGACAACCGGCACAGATAGAAGCGCCAGAGGACCCCCGGGCGCCGTGCTATAGTTAGGCGATTTTTTAGAAAGAGATTTTATTGATCCACAACGGCGTCCTGGGGGGCGGGGCGCTAGGACTGACGGTTGCGCTGCGACTGGCGCAGCGCGGAGAAGCCGTCACGCTTCTCGAACGAGAGCCCGCGCCGGGGGGACTGGCGGCTGGGTTCAAGCTTGGTCCCTCGTATCTCGAGAAGTTCTATCACCATCTGTTCCGCTCCGACACCTCGGCCGTGGCCCTGATCAACGAGCTTGGTCTGGGCGACAAACTTGCCTGGCCCCGTCCAAAGACCAGCATCCTCTACGGCGGCAAGCGATACCAGCTGGACTCTCCTTCAAGCGTGCTCCGCTTTTCTCCGCTCTCGCTGCCGGATCGTCTCCGCCTGGGGGCTAGTTTGGGATACCTGCGGCTCGAACCGAATTACCATCGGCTCGAACACACAACCGCTTCCGCCTGGATGCGGCGCTGGATGGGCGACGCTGTCTACAACACGGTGTGGCGACCCTTGCTCGAGTCCAAATTCGGCGATCGGCACGAAGATATCGCCATGTCGTGGTTCTGGGCGCGGATTCATTTAAGGAGCGCCTCGCTGGGATATCTCCGCGGAGGTTTCCAGCAGCTGTATGACGAGCTGGTGCGCGAGATCAGGCAACTGGGCGGCGAGGTTCTGCTCGGCACGGCGGTGCAGGAAGTGCGCAAAAGCGAGGACGGCACATTCGAGATTCAGACTGCCGATCGAACCATCGAGGTGGTTCGGGTCATCTCCACCCTGCCCACCGCTCTCACCGCGAAGCTCGTGCCTGAGCTGCCGGCCGACTACGTGCAAACGTACGGCAAGGTGGATTCACTCGGGGCACATTGCGCCATCCTGCTACTGGATCGCCCCTTGACCGACGTCTACTGGCTCAACATCAATGACCCGGACTACCCGTTTCTCGCTCTCGTGGAGCACACCAACTACATGCCCAAAGAAGATTACGGTGGGAAACACGTGGTGTATCTGGGCAACTATCTTCCGGTCGAGCATCCCCTCTTCGCCGCCGGCGAAGAGGCTCTGCTGGCGCAGTATCTCCCGGCCCTGGAGAGGGTCAATCCGGACTTTCACCCGGGTTGGATCACGGACATGCACGTCTTCAAAGCCCCGTTTGCCCAGCCCATAGTTTCTCTCGGCTACGCCGACCGCCTGCCCCCGCACGATACCCCCATTCCGGGTCTTTACCTGGCCAACATGTCGCAGGTCTATCCGCAGGATCGCGGGCAGAACTACAGCATCGCCATGGCGAATCGGTTAGTGGAATCGATAACCGGCGAGACCGCGGCCTGATCGTGGAGCTGAGCTACCGGCCCGAGCAGTTTACGCGAGAGTACATCGACGACCAGGAGAACCTGCGTCGAGTAGCGAATACGCTAGGCCGGGCGGAGGCAATTGGGGTCGATCTGGAGATGGTCCAGCGAGTGGAACGTCTGCCGGGCGGCGTGCAGCGGTGGGTGCACCAGCTTGCCCTGCTGCAAATTGCGTCGGACGAGCTGAGTGTGGTGATCGATCCCCTTCGCTGCACCGAGCTGTCCGCCCTGCGAGCGGTGATGTCCGGGCCATCCCGAAAAGTGTTTTTGGGAGGCGGTCAGGACATCTCGCTACTCGAGCAAGCGCGGATACCGGCACGCAACGTGGTGGATGTGGGCGAAATCGCGCTCGGCCTCTTCGGCCGCCGCCAGGACGGGATGGCCGCGCTGGCCCATCGCATCTTCGGGCTCACGCTCGACAAATCGCTGCGTCGCACGGACTGGACGGCACGGCCGTTGCATCCCGGCCTGGTCTCCTACGCTCATCAGGACGCCGAGCTTACCTTGCTGATCTATGAATGGATGAAACAGCACCATCCGGAGGCAGCGGCCTGGCACGAGCGCGTCCAGTTCGAGCCGCCGCTCGCTCCCCTGCCGCAGTGGCTTTCGGAGGCCCTCGAGTCCCGCAGCCCGGTTGACGCACGGGCCATCATCATGGAGCTCGGGCTGGATGCGACGAAACACCAAGAAAAGCTCGCAGCGGACGTAAACCAGCTGCTGGACCAAACGCGGGCTCCCCGTCTGATCAACAAGCTGCTGCGGGTGGCAGGCGAGCTGGAGCTGACACCCGCGAGATCGCGAGTGGTGAGGCTAACCCATGCACCCTCGTCGATCATCCGGGCCGCGGCGGCGCGAGCGTTGGGGCGGATGGGCGATCTCGACGCTGATGCGGCCGTACTCGAGGGCCTCCAGCAAGACCCTATCGAAGACGTACGCCAGGCGGCAGCCGGCGCACTCAACGAGCTTCGCCGGCCGGTCGAAGAGGTAGAGGAATCGCCGGAAGAAGTGGTAAGCCTCGACGAAGGATCGCTATCCGCGCTGGAGCAACTCCGGGTGAGCCTCGAGTAAGCGGACGGCAAAGCTTCTACGGCGGTGAACCGGCTCCGTCGCATTTCGATCCGCGCGTGGCATCCCACTTCCGGCTGCGCGGGCGAGCGGCCGCCGGCTGCCGGCACATCGCTTGTGTCGCGTCGCAAACGGGAGTAGCCTGAATGCAAGAAGGGCGTGGCGTGCAGGAGATTCATTCGACAGTCGAGGAGCGGCCGGCCCGCACCGCCCTCCTCACCTGTCTTATCGCAGATGTCCGCGGCTACACGGCATTTAGTGCGTCGGAAGGTGATGAAGCCGGGGCTCGGCTTGCGTCGCGCTTCGCGGATATAACCGAGGAGATCGTTCGAAGCCGAGGCGGCACGCTGGTGGAGCTCCGCGGGGACGAGGCGTTCGTGGTCTTCCACTCCGTCCGCGATGCGATGCGGGCCGCCGTCGAGCTTCAGGACCGCTTCGCGGCTGAGAGCACGCCCGACCTTCCGCTCGGAGTCGGCATCGGCATCGATGCAGGGGAAGTTATCGCGCTGCGCGGCGGCTACCGCGGCAGTGCGCTCAATCTGGCAGCGCGTCTCTGTAGCCTGGCCGGTCCGGGCGAGACGTTCGTTTCTGAGGGAGCAGTCCTGCTGGCCCGTCGCGTCCAGGGCCTCACAGCCGTGGACCGCGGCGAGGTCGCGTTGAAAGGACTGCCGCTCCCGGTGCGCGTGTTCCAGCTTGGCGGCGACGGTACTCTGCCCGACATACTTCCGCCGCTGGCGCCGGCTGCCGCCGCTCATCCCACCAACCTGCCCGATGCTCCCACGGCGTTTATTGGACGTGAGCCGGAAGTGGCGGCGATATGCGAGCTGCTCCAGCGGCCGGGGATTCGGCTCGTCACGCTAACGGGCCCGGGCGGTTCGGGGAAATCGCGCCTCGCTCTGCAGGGCGGCGGGATGCTCCTTCCCAATTATCCGAATGGCGTTTACTGGGTTTCCCTCGCCCCCGTGCACGATCACGAGCTGGTCATGTCCGTCATCGCCGCCGCACTCGGCATCCAGGAATCGAGCGGCCGGCCGATGGAGAAGGCGATCACGGAAGCGATCGGGGAGGGGCGGACGCTTCTCGTCCTCGACAACTTCGAGCACCTCATCGAGGCATCGCCGGCCGTGGCGGAGCTTCTCAACTCGTGTCGAAACCTGGACATTCTGGTGACGAGCCGGGTCGTTCTTCACCTGGCGCGCGAGCAGGAGTGCCCGGTGCGACCGCTGCCGGTCCCCGACCTGACGCATCTTCCATCGCCCGATGTGCTCCTGAAGTACGAGGCCGTGCGGCTATTCCTCGAACGTGCCCGGGCGGTACGTCCGGAGTTCACCGTCAACGACGAAAGTTGGCGGACTATCGTGCGCATCGTCGCACGCCTCGACGGCCTTCCCCTGGCGATCGAGCTGGCCGCGGCGCGGGTGCGCCTCTTCTCCCCGGATGCCCTGCTTTCGCGGCTCGACCGGTCGCTCAAGCTCCTCACGGGCGGGGCGCGAGACCTGCCGGAACACCAGCAGACGCTGCGCGGCACGATCGACTGGAGCTATCAGCTGCTGGGAGACGACGACAAGAGGCTGCTCGAGCGGATGGCGGTGTTTGAAGGGGGCGGGACGCTGGACGCCATTGAGGCCCTGGCGAATCCGGACGGAGATTTCGATACCGTCGAGGGGATCACCTCACTTGTCGAGAAGAGCCTTCTGCAGCAGGAGCAGCAGGG
The DNA here is from genome assembly GCA_050695395.1 of Chloroflexota bacterium. Taxonomy (GTDB): domain Bacteria; phylum Chloroflexota; class UBA5177; order UBA5177; family UBA5177; genus JBOGSL01. Next base: position 8,193 of record JBOGSL010000376.1, read on the forward strand.
GAGCGGCGAGCCGCGCTTCTGGATGCTGGAGACGATCCGGGAGTACGCGTGGGAACACCTCGCGGAGTACGGCGCCGCGGCCAGTATCCGCGACCGTCACCTGGCCTGGATGGAGGGCATGACCCGTGATGCGGAGGGCGGAATCCGCGGGGCCGAGCAATCTGACTGGCTAGTGCGGCTTGACACCGAAAGCGGGAACCTTCGCTCAACGCTGGAGTGGGCGTACGAATCGGGCAAGACCGCGACGTACTTGACTGTCGCGGCCAATCTTTGGCGGTACTGGTGGGTGCGCGGACAGCTAACGGAGGGGCGCCGCACGCTGGAGCGGGCGGTCACCCTGAGCGTGGGCGAGGGGTCGCGCGAGCGCTTTCGGGTCCTCACGCCGGCGGCCGTTATGGCGTGGGCCCAGGGGGACTTTACACGAGCCGAAGAGCTAAACCGCGAGGCGCTTGAACTGGCCGAAGCGATATCGGACCCGGTGTGGACGGGGGTGCCGCTCAACAACCTGGGGATCCTTGCCGAACAGCGGGGCCAGAATCGCGAAGCCCTCGATCTCTACAGCCAGGCACATGCTGTCTACGCGGAAGCCGGCGAGCGGTGGAACACAGCGCAGACGCTCTCCAACATGGCCGGAGTGCTGGTTCCACTCGGCGAATACGATCGAGCCGCGGAGATTCTGGACGAGAGTCTGGCGACGTGGCGCGAACTGGGTGATCGCCTGTCGGAAACGCGCGCGCTGAACACTCAGGTTTTCCTGGCCCAGCGGCTCGGCCAACATCGGGAAGCTGCTCGGCTGCAGTCGGAGAGCCTTCGACTGTGCGACAGCCTGGGGTTGCGCGAGAACATGGCAGTCTGCTTCGAAGGCGCGGCTCGCACCGCTATCGATACCGTTCACCTCCGCGAGGGCGTTGTCTTCTGGGCAGTCGCCGAGAAGCTACGAGCCGAGATGGGCCAGGAGATCGCGCCCGTCGATCGCGAGGAGCGAGATCGGTACGTGCAACGCGCGGCGGAAGCTATGGGCGAGGAAGAGGTCGCCGCGGCACTTGAAGCGGGCAGCGGAATGCTGACCGACGCGGCCGTTGCACACGCACTCGATGTGCTGGGCGAGATCGAGCCAGTTCGCTAGCGCCTGCTTACTCGCGGCGAGCGAATCGCTTTCGGAGCGTAACACCCAATCCAAGTAGGATCATTGCACCCATCGCGAGCGGCAGAGGGTCCGTGCCGGGTTGGCCGGCGGCTCCTCCGGTTGAGGGCACGACCCGAGAAACGCCGAGCGGCCCTGGATTTCCACTCGACACTTTAGGCGTCGTCGCGGTAGAGCTCGTCGCCGTGGCCGTCGGTTTCGCGTAAACATGCGCCGCCTGCGCCGAAGGTCCACGAACCAGGGCCATCGAGAGGACGATGGTGAGAATCGCACACAGGGCAACGGTCCAGAGGCGGCGAGTCATGAGAACTCCTTCAAGGCGGCCTTGCTGGCATCATCGCACCATTGGCGATTTCCGTCAAGTCGAGGATTGCCGGACGCTCGCGACATGTGGTGACGGGCCTGGTTCGATCGCAAGCGGCTCCGCCCTGCAGCCCGGTCCTGCCCTACAAATCGGGCCAAGGACCCTCTCACCTTGCGGTAGACTTGGACGCACCGGACACCGTGGAAGTGAGGGGCATTGGCGACGAAGGTACGGCCCGATCTGAAGGCCGCGAGCGGCCTGACGGACGGGCAATTGGGCGAGATCTACCGTTTCATGCTCCTCACGAGGGAGTTGGATGCTCGGGTAAGGACGCTGTACCTTCAGGGACAGGTGACGGGCGGTGTCTATAGCCAGGTTGGGCACGAGGCGATCTCGGTGGGGAGCGCCTATGCGCTTCGAGCGGAAGACATCATTGCGCCGATGCACCGCGATCTGGGGGCGCATCTGGTTCGGGGCATGGAGCCGGAACGAATCATGGCTCAGATCATGGCGCGGGCGGGCGGCTTTACCCGAGGACGGGACAATGCCCTGCACATCGGCGATCTGAAGCGGCGAGTGCTCCCCCAGATCAGCATGCTTGCCACCTCGATCCCGGTCGCCGTTGGCGCGGCGCTCGCCGGCCGTCAACGCGGTGAGGATAGCGTGTCGCTGAGCTACGTGGGTGATGGCGGCATCAATCTGGGAGATTTCCACGAAGGGCTTAACTTCGCCGCCGCGCTGCGACTGCCGTTTGTCCTGATCGTGGAGAACAATCAGTACGCCTACTCCACGCCACTATCGCAGCAGATCAACTTCGAAGAAATCGCGCAGCGGGCCAAGGGCTACGGCATCCCGGGCCTGCGCATCGACGGCAACGACGTGCTGGAGGTATTTCGGACCACGTCTGAGGCGGTGGATCGAGCCCGCGCGGGAGAAGGACCGACGCTGATCGAGTGTGTCACGATGCGCATGCGAGGACACTCGGAGCAGGACAAAGCTGACTATGTGCCGCAGGAACTGCTGGATGCGTGGAAGGAGCAAGATCCTATCGATCGCTTCGAGCACTATCTTGAAGAGCGGGACGTGATGACAGCAGAGGAGCGAGCGGCGATGCTGGCGGAAGTGAAGGCGGAGATATCCGCCGCGGCGGACCGAGCCCTGGCTCAGCCGCTCCCGGAAGAGACAAGCGCGACGACGGGAGTCTACCGTGGCTGAGGTCACATACCTCGAAGCCATCAAACAGGGCATGCGCGAGGAGATGGAGCGCGACGAATCTGTCTATATTCTGGGCGAGGACGTGGCGGTCTACGGCGGCGCGTTCAAGGTTACCGCCGGCTTCCTCGAGCAGTTCGGACCGCTGCGCGTCATCGATACACCGCTCTCCGAGTCGGCCATCGTGGGCGCCGCCATTGGGTCGGCGCTCATGGGGCAGCGTCCCATAGCCGAGATGCAGTTCGCCGACTTTATTGCCTGCGCCTTTGACCAGATCGTAAATATGGCCGCCAAGCTGCACTATCGGAACGGCATGGCCGTTCCTATGGTCATACGCGGGCCCTCCGGTGGCGGCACGCACGGCGGCCCGTTCCACTCTCAGAATCCCGAAGCCTGGTTCGCCCACGTGCCGGGCTTGAAGGTCGTGGCACCCTCCAATCCGGTCGACGCTTACGGACTGATCAAATCCTCTATTCGAGACGACAATCCGGTGCTCTATTTCGAGCACAAGTTCCTCTACCGCCGCCTCAAGGATGAGCTTCCCGACGGCGACTTCACCGTGCCGCTGGGAAAGGCCAACATCGTGCGATCCGGAACCGATCTCACCATCTACGCTTACGGGTCCATGGTGGAGCAGGCGAAGCTGGCGGCCGAGCAGCTCGCCACAGAGGGGGTTTCAGCCGAAATCGTGGATCTCCGCACGGTACTGCCGCTGGATGTTGAGACGATCCTCGAATCGATCGAGCGAACCAGCAAGGCAGTGATCGTTCACGAAGACGTGCGTACGCTGGGGGTGGGCGCCGAGGTGGCCGCGATTCTGGCGGAGCAGGCATTCGATATGCTGGACGGTCCGATCATGCGGGTAACCGCGCCCGATACCCCCGTGCCGTTCAGCCCGCCTCTCGAGAAGGCTTTTCTGCCCGACGCCGGAAAGATTCTGGCCGCCGCGCACCAGTTGGCCGCTTACTAGGAGGGCATCGTGTCGACCACCATCGTTATGCCGCAGCTGGGCGAGTCGGTCGCCGAGGGCATCATCAACAAGTGGCTCAAGCAGGAAGGCGATCCGATCGAGAAGGATGAGCCGCTCGTCGAGGTCGTGACGGACAAGGTCAACGCCGAGATCCCGTCACCGGTGGCCGGCGTGCTGGAGAAGATCGAGCAGCCGGAAGGCGCCACGGTGGTGGTGGGCGCGCCAATCGCGATCATCGGCAGCGGGGCGGGTGAGCAGCCATCTGGAAACGGCCAGGAGCCGGAGCACACCGCGGCGCCACAGCCGCTGGCCGAAACACCGGTCGGGGACATGCCTGCGCAGATGCCGGCGGTGGCACAACAAACTGCGGCCAGCCCGGTGAAAGAACAGGTGCGTGCCGATCGAGTGCGCTCGTCGCCGCTGGTGCGGCGCCTCGCCGAGGAGCACGGCATCAACCTGGCTGAGGTGCCCGGAACGGGCATCGGCGGACGGGTAAGCAAGCAAGACATCCTGTCGTTTGTCGAACAGCAAGCCGCGGCGGGCGCACAGCCCGCGACTCCCTCGCCGGCTCCCGCGCCCCGTCAACCGGCCGCTCCGCGTCCTGCCGGCAAGAATGAGGAGCTGATCCCCATCGCGCCGATTCGGAAGATGATAGCCGACCGCATGGTGCAAAGCAGATTCACCATTCCGCACGCGGTAACCGTGGTCGAGGTGGACATGAGCCGCGTGGTGCGTTATCGGGAAGCGGCGAAGAGCGATTTCCGCAAGCGAGAGGGAGCGCCCCTATCGTTCGTGGCATTTGCCATCAAAGCCACGGTCGATGCGCTGAAGCAGCACCCGCTCGCGAACGCCGAGTGGGGCGGCGACAACATCATCCTCAAGAAGGACATCAACATCAACGTGGCAGTGGACGCGCCCGAAGGCCTGACGATTCCGGTGATCCACCACGCCGACGAGATGAGCCTGGCGGGCCTGGCCAAGGCGGTCTATAGCCTGGCCGATCGAGCCCGAACCAAGAAGCTGACGGTCGAGGACATGCAAGGCGGGACGTTCACCGTCAACAACACGGGGGCGCTGGGATCGGTCAACGGCGTCTCCATCATCAACTACCCTCAGGCCGGGATTCTTTCGACGGCGGCGATCGTGAAGCGGCCGGTGGTAGTTGAGCAGGACGGCGAGGACACGATCGCCATTCGCAGCATGATGAACCTGTCGCTGTCCTTCGATCACCGGCTACTGGACGGCGGCTCCGCCAGCGCATTTCTCAATGCCATCAAACAGACGCTGGAGAGCTGGCCGGCCGAGTATCCCCTGTACTAGACGAGGCAGACGTGGCAACGAACGTTCAAGACATTCCAAAACGACCCGACTGGCTCAAGGTGCGAGCGCCGGCAGGTCCTCGCTACATCGAGTTGAAGGACATGATGCGCAGCATGGAGCTGCACACCGTGTGCGAGGAGGCGCGCTGTCCGAACATTGGCGAGTGCTGGGGCCACGGCACGGCCACCTTCATGATCCTGGGCGACGTCTGCACTCGCGCCTGCCGGTACTGCGCCATAACTTCGGGCAAGCCGACGACGCTCGACGTAGCCGAGCCGAGGCGAGTGGCCGAGGCGGTGCAGCGCATGGGGCTGAAGCACGCGGTGGTCACGTCGGTGGATCGCGACGATCTGCCCGACTTCGGCGCCTCGCTCTTCGCCGCCACCATCCGCAAGACGCACGAGCTCAATCCCGACTGCGCCGTCGAAGTCCTCACCCCCGACTTCCAGGGCTCGATCGAGGCGCTTCGCATCGTGATGGACGCGCGTCCGGAGATTTTCAACCACAACATCGAGACGGTGGAACGCGTGTTCCCGCGCGTTCGGCCCGGGAAATCCCGCTATCACCTCTCGCTCCAGCTTCTGGCCCAGGCAAAGGAGCTCTATCCTCTGGGGCTCACGAAGTCGGGGTTGATGGTGGGGCTGGGGGAGACACCGGATGAGGTGCTGGCGACATTGCGCGATCTTCGCCGGCAGAAGGTCGATATCGTGACCATCGGCCAGTACCTGCGCCCGACTGCCAAGCACGTGGCGCTTGATCGGTACTATCACCCGGACGAGTTCGCTCGATTTCGAGAGGAAGGGCTGGCGATGGGATTCAGCCACGTCGAATCGGGACCGCTGGTGCGGAGCTCGTACCACGCTCACGAGCAATCGGAAGCCCTACGGCATCGCGTGGCGGCTGGCTCTGTCCCCGCGGACCGTCCTGGTAAAGCTCCGTCTTCCGATTCCGCCGACAGGAGACAGGCGTCATGAAGCTTGAAGACAAACTCTTTCTGGACAAATTCAAACCCGACGACCAGTCGCACATCGCGATCGTCGATCAGGACGTCTGCGCCCGCTGCCCGGACAAGCCCTGCACCATCGTCTGTCCCGCGGAGGTCTACGACTGGGATGGAGAGAAGACTGTGGTCTCGTATGAGAACTGCATCGAGTGCGGCGCCTGCCGGCTGATCTGGCCGTCGTCAAGCTGGGCCTCGTTGGCTATCAAGAGGCCTGGGACCTGCAGCGCAACCTGGCCGAGCAGCGTGCAGAGGGGCAGATCGGCGACACCTTGCTGCTGCTCGAGCACGATCCGGTCTACACCACCGGGCGTGGCGGCCGGGCGCAGAACCTCGGCGGTCTGAGCGCGGGCCGTGCTGCCGACGGGACGCCGCTGGTGCGGATCGGGCGCGGCGGCGACG
>JBOGSL010000377.1:0-7638 GCA_050695395.1 Chloroflexota bacterium
AACGTGGACGCTGCGCGCTGGTTCTGCCGCGAGGTGTGGCCTGCAGTACTCAACCAAGTACCGGACGCTCGGTTTTGGCTCGCCGGAGCGAGGCCGTCGCGCGAGGTTCGCCTGCTCGAGCGACTACCGGGCGTTGAGGTGTTCGGCTCGGTGCCGGATGTTCGTCCGTACCTCTCAGCAGCGTCGGTGGCCGTAGTTCCCATCCGAAGCGGGAGCGGGACGAGGCTCAAGGTGCTTGAAGCGATGGCTGCGGGGAAGGCGGTGGTCTCGACCGACATGGGTGTCGAGGGCCTGGAGGTCGACGGAGCGGTACGGCGCGCGAACGGCGCGCCCGAGATGGAGCAGGCGGTGATTGAGCTGCTGCGTGACCGAACCGCGCGCCGCGCGCTTGCCGCAAGGGCTGCCGAGGTAGTCCGCGGCTACGATTGGCAGAAGATCACGCCTCGATTCGCCGTATTGCTTGCCGCGACGATGAGAGAGTCTCTCCAGGCTCGAACGGCGTGAGACCGGACCAGTCGTATCTGATCTGCGCTACGCCCCGCAGCGGCAGCTACCTCTTGTGTGAGGCGCTCACCAATTCCGGAGTGGCCGGCAAGCCCGCCGAGTACTTCTGGCGCGGGCATGAGCCCTACTGGACGGCGCGATGGGGCACCCACAATTACCGGGAATATCTCCACGCCGCTCTTGAGGAGGCAAGTACCGAAAACGGAGTGTTCGGTGCCAAGATCATGTGGGAGTACATGTCTGATTTCAGGGAGAAGCTGGAGTCGTTGCATGGCCCGATCAGACTTCCCGATCTGCTTTCCGAAACGTTCCCTCGACTCAGGTACGTCCGAATCACGCGGAGAGACAAGCTGGCGCAGGCGGTTTCTCGTTCGAAGGCGCTGCAGACCGGAAGATGGTTCGACAAGGGAGACAAGCCGCCGGCAACCTCGCCGCGGTTCGACTTCCGATCCGTAGAAGGTCTGCTTGCGCGGGCGCGCGAAGAAGAGGCAGCCTGGGACGCATTCTTCCAGGAAGCCGACGTGCAGCCGCTGACCATCGAATACGAGGATCTGGTGGATAGCTACCAGGTAACAACCGCGCTCGTACTGTGTTACCTCGGCATCGAGCCTCCGGCGCGAATCGAAGGGGCCCGTCACTTGAGGCGCCAGGCCGATGCTACCTCGGGAGAGTGGATTGAGCTCTATCGCGCTCTGGAGTTGAAAGGGACGTCAGGTTTGAGCCCGTCCGTCGATCCACACCCCCAACTCCCCTAGCAGACGCATACCCGCTTTGAAGTCCGTGAGATCCGGTCGTGGGTCGATTCGGATCTCCAGGTCTGCGACCGTGGTACCTCGCCGAAAGCCCAGCCGCCCGGAGACGTCCTTTTTTGTCCACCGCTGTGTCGCGTACCTGCTTTCACCGAGGCGCAGTCCCTGTCGCAGGGGGCGACGGCCGCGCCTGCCCAATCGATAGGTGGCCCGTGCCTCCGCCGGCGACTTATAGACGCTCACCGCGTAGAAGATTCTCAGTTTCTGGCGAATCGTTCGCGGACAGCCTCGCCGGCATCGTGCCTGATAGACGCCGGCTGACGCTACGGCCTGCTCTTCATAGCCCTGTCCCTGGACCATGTCTGACAGTCCCTCGGTTCCATGGATGCGCCGAAGGAATGAGTCGTCGATCGTGGGGACGAAACGACGGATCACTGTCCAGCCGGAAGGCCACACGGAAGCCGGCATGCGGTAGTTGATCCGGCGGGTCGGCGGAGGCGTGATCGTTGTGGCCACGGTAGGAGAGACCGTGGCCGTGGCTGTCGAAGTCCCGGCCACCGGCGTAGCGGGGGCGGGAGTCGAGTTCGTGCCGCTGGGGGTGGCGGCTAAAGGCGACACGGCCTCTTGCCACGCGGCCTCGAGGTCTCCTAGGTAGTTCTCTCCCGTGTCACCCATCACGGCATATTGCTGCTCGCTCAGAAGGTACGCCCCCTCAAAGACGCTGTCCGCCGTGAGAGCGGTTCGCACAACCATGACGTAGGGAAAGCCGTTGCTGTTTTGGTACACGCCGGGCAGGCTGATTTCGGAGCAGAGCTGCGCGTCATCGCACGGCTCATATTCGAGGGGCGCGTTGCCACACAGGTCGGCCGCGGTAACTTCCGAGGCGGTGAGGGCGTGGAAAGCGGAGTCGGCTTGCGCGGCGTCGGAATAGTAGGTGCCGAGATAGGCCAGAACGAAGCTGGTCTGATCGGAGAGAGTTTGATTGGCGTCCTGGTAGTAGCCGCCTCCCATATTGAGGCTGCGGTAGAGGCTTGTTTGTCCGCAATATTTCGATGTCGAATCGGTGTGGGCGTACGTGAGCCAGCTTACCGCCGGGTCGTCCGCGGCGGCCGCCGTCATGGGTCGGTCGGTCGACAGCGGCAAGAAGCCGGCGGGGAACGCGGACAGTGGAAGCTCGAGCTGGGACGAGGAGACGCGCGCGCCTCCCAGGGTGACCGGCTTGGCCAGCGCGGCCGAGGCGCCGGTCATCGCAACGAGTAGGGCAGCGGGGGCAAGGATGTTCCGCATGAAGCGACCATACACCAGGGCAGCGCGGAGTGCAATGGGCTGGTAGCGATGCGGGCCTCGAGCCTCCATAATGTCGATGCCCTATCGCTCGAGAAGAGGTACGGATGCATCGTTTCGCCCTCGTCGGGTTTTTCGCGCTGGCAGTCGTTCCGATGTCGGCCTCGGCGGCCTCCTGGCACTCGTTTCACAACAAGGCGCTCGGCCTCTCGCTGCGTTATCCGGGAAACTGGCACGCGCAGGTCGAGCTTCAACACGGCAATCGTTCTGTGCTGCTCTCTCATCGGGGGAAGGCTTCGTACGCGATGACGATCACGCTAATGCCGCGCCGCGGGCGTAATCTCGGCCGAACGCTATCGGTGCTTCGCGGAGACGTCCCGGCTCTGGCCCATGTTCGTTGGCAACGCACGACTCTTGCCCACCGAAACGCTGAGACTGCTCTGTTCCACCCTTCCACCGAGGGGGGAGTGAACGTCAGCGAGGATGTCATCGTCGCGCAGTGGCGTGGGCGGGCATACGAGATCGTTGAGGTCTCGTATGCGCGGCATCGCCTGACGAGAATCGACCAGTTCCCGCGGGTCTATCGCCAGATACTCGCTACCTGGAAATGGCGATAGAGCGGCGGCGCGCTACCGTCTGCTTTTCGCGAACCGGCGCAGGTCTTTACTCGGGGTCAACTTCGCCGTCCGCGTCGGAACCATTTCCCAGCCGGCCGGCGGCATTTCGGAGTATACCGCCCAGCGTCTGATCCGGCACGCTTTCGGCAGCCGATTCCAGCCCCTGCTTGAGCTTGGGCTCGAGAACAGAATCGAGCCAGCCGCGGGCGCGCGTCATCGCCTGATCCACGGTGATTTCCGGGAGCCGCTCTCTAAGCCGATCGAGCTCGCCAGGGAGCCGTTCGCGCACGCGATCGATCTCTTCCGGCAGCCGTGTTCTCATCTTTTCCACTGATTCGGGGAGCAGCTGCTGGAGTTGATTCTCCATGGGCCGAGGAGGTGCAGTGGCGGGACTCAATTTCGTGCCCACGAACCAGCCCAATAACGTGCCACCACCGAATGCGGCCCCCACGGCCAGGAGGGGATAGTGGCGAACGGCCGCGTCGAGATCGAGTTCCTCGCCGGTGATAGTCTCGACCACCGTGACCAGGAGGCCTCCGATCAGGCGGGATCGACGCAAGAGCAGGCGAAGGTCGCTGTACATGTCAACTCCGTCCTTCATCATAGACGAGAGCGAACCGCTGGCATGCTACTTGCGCTTGGGGATCACCGAATAGCTTCGAGAACAAATGGAGGGAATCGTGATCAATCTTCTCTGGCTCATCGTCATCATTCTGGTCATACTCTGGCTTCTGGGCCTGACCGGAGTGTTCCACCTGGTCGTGACCATCGTGTGGATATTCCTTATTGTGGCCATCATCCTCGCGATCCTGGCCTTCTTCACCGGGGGTTACTTCCCTCGCCGATAATCGCCCGATTACAAAGAGCCCGGCACATGTGCCGGGCTCTTTGCGTACTAAGCGACCCGCCGGACTTCCGCCTGTTTTGCCACGCCTAGCGGGCGACGGCGCTGGCGTGAGCAAGGGTGGTAAAGCCGGACGTTCTCAGGGTCAAAGTAAAGACGTACGTGCCGGGCACGAGCGAGGGTAGCCGGAGCCGGACCGCGTGCTTCACGATGCGGCGATCCTGGGACCGGCCAAGCGTTACGTCTGCCGTTTGGTCAAAGAGGCGACCCCGCGGGCCGGTTAGCGAGTAGTCGAGGGTTATAGGGGTGTTGTCGGCGACGGCTCGTATCTTGAGACGCGCCAGCAGGTAAAGGATCTGGTGCCTGCGCAGAATGGTCAGCGGAGGCCAGTCATGGTCTTGGTAGCGAGTGATGGCAGCGTGCGCAATGATGTCCACCGGCTTTGAGACGATCGGGCCGCCCATGGCCTTGATGTCCGCGAGGGCTTGCGATGCATTCGGTGAGCCCCAACCGCTGGCGAAATCCCAGCCAGGGGTGGCCGGATAGTACAGATTGTTGCCCTGCGTGACGTCGTTGTAAGGAGCCGCGGGAAACGCGGAGGCTTTCTGGCCGATCGCGTAGAGCGTCGGGTTGAGGAAGCCGATGGCGGTGCCCGTGGCCTGGTTCAGAAGGGTGGCATAGGCCGCCCAAAAGGGCGTGGACGCGCTGGTGCCGCACTCGTTCGTCCATGAGGGATTCTGGCCGTTATCGTCGACCGTGTAGATGGAATACCCGGGATCACAGTCGGCGTAGCCGGCGATATCCGGAACCTCGCGCATACCGTTGCTGTATTGGTTGATAACCCCGGGACCAGCCTGGTACGACGGGCGTTTGAAGATCGAGCTCAGACCACCACCGCCCCCCGTCGGGTTGGCAAACTGCGGATTCGCCCACGCCTGCTGGTCGAGCGAACCGTCCGAGGACGGTATGATATTCGTGCCTCCCACAGCCGTCACCCAGGGATCCGAGGCAGGGAAATCTACTTGTAAAGTCATCTTGTTTGGGTCGCTCGGATGTTCCGCTGCGTCGTAGGCACCGTTATCGCCGGCCGGGCCAAAGATCGCCTGTCCCTGCGCGGCAGCCTCCTCGAAGAGCTCATCCTCGAAGAGCATCTCGTCGTCCGGATTCTTGTCTTTCGTCAGGAGATGGCTTTCCGTGGCGCCGTAGCTGGTGCTGATCACGGGGGCGGTGTCATCGGAGACGATACGATTGAAGATTTGATCGATGCTGGATCCTTCGTAGATGAGCAGGTGGGCGCCAGGGGCAACAGCATGCGCAAGTTCTATGTCGAGCTCCGCTTCGCTCTCGTTGGCATTTTTCGTCACCGACGCGCCCGTCCCATCGTTCACTTCGATTCGAGAGAGGTCGGGCTGAGCGAGTCCGTAGAAGGCATCAAACGTCGCCAGGTTCTGATCGCTGAAATCGGTCAGCTGAACCAGGGCCATCGTCTGCCCTTGGCCCCGGAATCCCGAGGCATACAACGGCGTCAAATCGTAGAGGTTCTCGAGTTGCTGGGGAGTGAGCGGCTCGGTGGACTGCGTGGAGGGCGCTTGGTGCTCGTCAAGGGGATGCTGCGTCGGCAACGTGTTGATCCCCGAGATGCCGCGGATAGTACCAGTGAGGGCCGTCGGAATGGAGATCGGGGCGGTGTTGGCGACGTACGAGGTTGAGGAGGTTCGGTACGCGTCAATCGGAGTACGCAAGGCGGACGCGACCGCGGCAGCCGGGCCTCGGACGAGGATTTGAAGTCCGTTTGGCGAGAGCGATGAGACGCGCATGCTGCGGGAGCGAAGCCAGGCAGTCGTCAAGCCGCGCTGCCCGATGGACGGCGCGAAGCGGGCGGCGAACTGATTCGGTGTGAGGTAGTGATGATACAGGGGAGAGCCGGGCGTATAGATCGACTGGACCAGGCGATCGAGCCGGCCGCGATTTCTGAGTCGCAAGTCGACGACGAGATGGAGTATCCGCCGAGCTGGTAAGGTACCGAGTACTCGGCCGGGACGGGGGCGCAAGGAGCCTTTGAGCGCGACGGTAGGACCGATCTGGCGCACTTGGAGCGCGAGGTGAGACGGATGACTTGAGGCCTGAGCGGTGACCGGCAGCGTCAGTGCCACGAGGCAGCAGGCGGCGAGAAGGCGCATCCGCTAGACCGGCCTTCGCCGCCCTCCCGGCGTGGGCGCGATCAAGAAGATCCAGACATCCCACAGCACGTGGCTGACCAGGTTCGCACCGAGCCGCGGGGTGAGCGCGTATTCCGTTCCCCAGTAAGCGCCGGCGGTGGTAGCAGCGGCGGACAGAGTGAGATTGCCCGTGAGCAGATGGATGCCGCCATACGACGCGACCGCCAGCAGGGTGCCCGGCCATCGCCCGAAGCGACGCATGAAGGACCGCTGAACCAAGCCCTGCCAGAAGAGGACTTCGCTCGGCGCGATGATGCCCGTTAGAAGGGCCGCAATAGCGGACCGCGGGGCGGAGGTGCGGAGTTGGTAGATCGCCTCGATCTCTTCTCCGCCCGCCGGCAGGATGATGCGCGCCAGCCGGTCGCCGGCCTGGAATATCAGGTAAAGCCCCGCCGCCGAGGCAACTCCTTCGGGAATGTCGGCAGGTCTCAAAAGCCGACGGCGAAGGTCGGGCTCCGACAGCAGAGCGAAGCCGCCCAGTGAGCCGGCCGCCAGCGCCATTCTCTTCCAGAAACCGTCCGGCTTGCCGCGAAACACCCACGCCCAGAGAGGCGCAGCGCCGGCGACTCCGAGGAATGTGCGGAGCATCAGGAGGTGTATCGGGCGAGGCCGAGACCGATTACCAGAAGCAGGCCGAAGACCAAATGCAACCTCGCCGTCGCTAAATCGATCATCGAGAGAGCTCGAGTGTGCCCTCCGGCCCCGAGTTCGGACTTGCGCAGGACCGACACGAAGATTGGCAGGCTGAGTAGCGCAAGGAGGGCGGAGGTAGGCAGAAGATGCGCCATGGTCGCGATCACGATGGATAGGAAGGCACCGGTAATCAGTCCAATGAAGAGACGGTGGGCCTGCAGTCCTCCGATTTCGGACGAGAGGGTGCGGAAGCCGGTGAGGGCATCGTCGCTGATATCGCGCCACTCGTTGGCGTGCAGGATCGCCGCAACCAGCAAACCGATGGGGACCGAGGCGTACAGGGCCGCGGGCGCGTACCCTCCCGTGATGGCGTAGTAGCTTCCCACTACCATGAGCGGTCCCATAAGGAAGAAGACGAGCGGGACACCTAAGGCACGGTACTTGTACTGAAACGGCGGAGCGGTATACGAGTAGCCGGCGACAAGGCCGAGCAGTCCCAGCAAGAGCATGGGCCAGCCTCGCAAGACAAGCAGGACCACGCCGACCGCGACGGTGATGCCGAAGGCGGCAGCGGACAGCACGAACGCTTCGCGCTCGCGCAAGATGCCCTTCAGTAGTGCGTGGGAGGCACGCGGGGACGTGATCTGGTCGATGCCGTGACGCACATCGTAAATCTCGTTGATGATGTTGGTGCCGACCTGCAAGGCGACACCGCCCACGAGCGTCAGGACAAACAACCACCCAATCAGGGTGTGGTTGGCCCAGGCGACGGCGGCGCCGGCAAGGAT
>JBOGSL010000378.1:0-1528 GCA_050695395.1 Chloroflexota bacterium
CTGTCGTGCATCTCGCGGGCGATCCGCGCCCGTTCCACCGCCGCGGCCAGGGCACTGTTCTGGTCGCGTTCGCGCTCCAGCCGCTGGGCCCGGTCGCGCAATGCGGCGAGATAGGCCCGGCGGGTGCCCACATACAGGCCCACGATGAGAACCGCGGCCGCGAACCCGGCAGCGTCCGAGACCGCGAGCGCCCAGTCACGCGTGCCATCGTGACCGACCACGAGGATCAATACGCCGGCCACCAGTACCGCCGCGGCGAGCGCTTCCGCCCGTCTCATCGTGGCGGCCACCGTGTACAAGGCGATCCCCAGCGCGACCGGGAACAGCGCCCCGCGCGCCGGCCACACCGGCAGGACGGCAGCGGCCAGGATCGTCCAGCCGAACACCGGACCCGGCCAGACGCGGCGCAGCGGCAGCGCCAGGGCGATCAGGGCCGCGACGCCCAGGCTGGCCGCCAGCGGCAGCGCCGCGTGGTGCGCCGTCTGGCCGAAGGAAAAGTGCGCCAGCGCCGCCGCGAAGGCGACGAGGGCGCCGCCGATGTCGAAGACCCAGGAACGCAGGGGCCGCGTTCCCGGGTCCCCGACCGGCTTCCAGAAGGACACCCTTGCATCCTCGCAGTTCACGTAGCGCAGTTCACGTGGCGCAGTCACGTGGGGCAGTTCACGCGTCGCAGTCACGCGGCGCAGTTCACGCGTCGCGGCGCCGTAGCCGCCAGGCAGCCAGGCCAGTCAGCACCACCGCGTACCCGCAGAGCACAGCGAACCCGGCCCAGGGGCCCAGCGGATGCGCGGCCAGCGGCTGGCCCCACAGGGCCCCGCCGGCGCTGGAGGGCAGATACGGCGCGATGCGTGCGACGGAGTGCGGGAGCTGCGCCACGATGACCGGCGCGATGAGGAACAGTGCGGCGAACACCGAAATACCGGCGGCGGTCTTCCGCAGCAGAGCGCCCAGGGCCAGGCCAACGACGGCGGCGACCGACAGGTACAGCGCCGCGCCGACCAAGGTCCGCAGCACGCCCGGGTCTGTCAGCGAGATCGCTGACCCGCCCCGGGCCGCCTGGATCGCCGTCGCCATGAAGAACTCGGCCAGCGCAGCCAGCAGGGCAACGGGCAGCACCAGCCCGGCCAGCACGAGCAGCTTGGCCCACAGCACCGGCAGCCGCGACGGGACCACGGCCAGCGTCGCGCGGATCATCCCGGTTCCGTACTCACCGCTGAACACCAGCACCCCGAGCACGCCGAGCACCAGCTGCGCCAGCAGGACGCCGAACAGGCTGGTCGACACGGCGGTCACGGCGGGATTGGCTGCCGAGACCCGGTAGGGCTTTCCCCCGGCGGCCAGAGCACCCACACCGACGATCAGGATGACCGAGATCAGGGCACAGGACCAGGTCGAGCGCAGCGCACGCAGCTTCGTCCACTCCGAGCGGATGACGCGCGCCTGGGTGACCGGCTGGGCGGCCGTCGGGACGGCCGGGGCCGGGGCGAGTGCGGCGCTCATCGCGTCGCTCCGGCGTGGTATTCGACAC